>NZ_JAXBME010000055.1 GCF_033963835.1 Cytobacillus sp. IB215665 | reverse complement strand
TTAACTAAAACAAAATTAAAAGACCAAAAGATTTGTGCCATAGATCTTGGAATCACAAACTCTGCGGTTTGTTCAGTTATGGATTCAACCGGAACTGTCTTGGCTCGAAAGTTTATTAACCAGCCAAAAGAAAAAGACCGATTGTATACAATGACGAACAAATTACGCAAAGTACAAGCGATTACTGGCTGGATAGCTGCTCCTAACTTTTGGCGTAGAATCAATGGAATTCAAAAACACATTGTAAACAATACTTCTTACAAAATCGTGAAGTTCGCTCGCGAGCATAATTGCGATGTAATTGTCTTAGAGTACCTGGATAAAATGAAAACCCCAAAGGGAGGGGTACTACGGTGCAAAGAAACTTCGTTTCAAGCTCCATTATTGGAGAAAAAAAGGGATTAAAAACAAAGTCACTCAAATGGCTCACTACCTCGGAATGCGTATTTCTAGAATTAACGCTAGAAATACAAGTGCCTTAGCTTTTGATGGTTCGGGAGAAGTAGAGAGAAACCCTAAAAAAGACCTTGCCACGTTCTCGACGGGCAAAGTTTATCATGCGGATTTATCAGCTTCT
>NZ_JAXBME010000054.1 GCF_033963835.1 Cytobacillus sp. IB215665 | reverse complement strand
CTATTATGGTCAAAATATTTGTTAGACTGCATATCAGCAGATTTAGTACGTGCTACTTTACTTAATTCCTCATCAATCTTTAACGCAGATAATCCATTTTTTGCACGCTCAGCATTCGTTAAGTCAACAACTTCTTGTTCAAACTTGCTTAAAGCACTTGACTGTTCAGTAGCTGGCTCTTTAACTTCAGTTTGTGGAGCTGGTTTAGAAGTATTTTGCTCAACTGGTTTCGGTTTAGATACTTCTTGTTCAGGCACAGCTACATTGCCGTTATTTAAAAGTTTTTTTGCTTCAGTTAAATCAATATTATATTTTTCAGCAATTTGGTTAAGCATATCTTCTATATTTACATTGCCCTCTGTCATTTGCGTAATTACTTTTTGTAGGTTTGGAGTCAATTGACCTTCATTAAATTGGATTTCTTGTGGAGTTGGACAATCTATTTTAAAATTAGAAGTATTAGTATTAGGGTTATTAGCTGCAGAACTCATTCCAGGTGAAGAGATTAATAACGTTACAGCCGCTGCAGTTGATAATAAGAATGTTTTTTTCATATTGTTATTCCTCCTCGTTGTTTATCTTACATATCCACTATAACA
>NZ_JAXBME010000053.1 GCF_033963835.1 Cytobacillus sp. IB215665 | reverse complement strand
ATGAGCCATTAGCTCAGTTGGTAGAGCATCTGACTTTTAATCAGAGGGTCAGAGGTTCGAGTCCTCTATGGCTCACCATTTTCCGCGGGTGTGGCGGAATTGGCAGACGCGCTAGACTTAGGATCTAGTGTCCTTGTGACGTGGGGGTTCAAGTCCCTTCACCCGCATTAATTAAATAAATGTTGCGGAAGTAGTTCAGTGGTAGAACACCACCTTGCCAAGGTGGGGGTCGCGGGTTCGAATCCCGTCTTCCGCTCCAATGCTGCCGGGGTGGTGGAATTGGCAGACACACAGGACTTAAAATCCTGCGGTAGGTGACTACCGTGCCGGTTCAAGTCCGGCCCTCGGCACCATTTATAATTTGAAGCGCCCGTAGCTCAATTGGATAGAGCGTCTGACTACGGATCAGAAGGTTATGGGTTCGACTCCTTTCGGGCGCGCCATCTAGTGAATAACGGGAAGTAGCTCAGCTTGGTAGAGCACATGGTTTGGGACCATGGGGTCGCAGGTTCGAATCCTGTCTTCCCGACCACTTATTAAATTAAGGGGCCTTAGCTCAGCTGGGAGAGCGCCTGCCTTGCACGCAGGAGGTCAGCGGTTCGATCCCGCTAGGCTCCACCA
>NZ_JAXBME010000052.1 GCF_033963835.1 Cytobacillus sp. IB215665 | reverse complement strand
CGTATTGAAGGGAAAGATGTGCTAGCTGGAACACGCAAGCTTATGAACAAACATCAAGTAGACTTCCATTCTTATAATGAAAAGCTAGAGACCTTTGAAAAAGAAGGAAAAACAGCGATGATGATCGCGATAGAAGGACACCTAGCTGGTGTGATTGCAGTGGCGGATACAGTAAAAGAAACAGCAAAAGAAGCTATCGACAAACTACAATCACAAGGTATTGAAGTATATATGATGACAGGAGACAACGAAAGAACGGCACAAGCCATTGCTTCACAGGTAGGAATTCAACATGTATTTGCAGAGGTACTTCCTGAAGAAAAAGCAAACCATGTGAAGGAACTACAGCAACAAGGGAAGAAAGTTGCCATGGTTGGTGATGGAATTAATGATGCACCAGCTCTAGCAACAGCAGATGTCGGTATCGCCATCGGTACTGGGACAGATGTTGCCATTGAAGCAGCCGATATAACCCTAATGGGTGGAGAACTAACGTTAATTCCGAAAGCAATCGACCTTAGTAGAAAAACGATGAGAAACATTCGTCAAAATCTATTTTGGGCACTAGCTTACAATTCAGCAGGTATTCCAATTGCAGCCATCGGCTTATTAGCACCTTGGGTAGCTGGAGCAGC
>NZ_JAXBME010000051.1 GCF_033963835.1 Cytobacillus sp. IB215665 | reverse complement strand
TTTCACTAGAAGGTGCTTTTTACCTTCTGATGAAAGGGTGAAGTGACTCGAGGGGATAGGCGCTGGAGCTAGACAATAGAGAAAAGCGGAAGCGCCTGGTCATCCCCGACAAGCACTGGAGACATTTCACTTGAAGGCGTTTTTTGCCTTCATGAGAAATGGCGAAGTGACCTCGAGGGGATAGGCGCCTGGAGCTAGACAATAGAGAAAAGCGGAAGCGCCTGGTCATCCCCGACAAGCACTGGAAGCCTTTCACTAGAAGGTGCTTTTTACCTTCTGATGAAAGGGTGAAGTGACTCGAGGGGATAGGCGCTGGAGCTAGACAATAGAGAAAAGCGGAAGCGCCTGGTCATCCCCGACAAGCACTGGAGACATTTCACTTGAAGGCGTTTTTTGCCTTCATGAGAAATGGCGAAGTGACCTCGAGGGGATAGGCGCCTGGAGCTAGACAATAGAGAACAGCGGAAGCGCCTGGTCATCGGCGACAAGCACTGGAGACATTTCACTTGAAGGCGTTTTTTGCCTTCATGAGAAATGGCGAAGTGACCTCGAGGGGATAGGCGCCTGGAGCTAGACAATAGAGAAAAGCGGAAGCGCCTGGTCATCCCCGACAAGCACTGGAAGCCTTTCACTAGAAGGTGCTT
>NZ_JAXBME010000050.1 GCF_033963835.1 Cytobacillus sp. IB215665 | reverse complement strand
TAGTTATTCTAAAACAGATCCCGATGCGACATTTATGCGAATGAAAGATGATTATATGAAAAACGGACAATTGAAAGCTGGTTACAATGTACAAATCGCAACAGAAGGTCAATACACACTAGCCTATAGTTTGTTTTCAAACCCAACAGATACACGTACGTTAATTCCATTTCTAGATGAAATTGAGCAACATTATTTTGAGTTACCGAACCACATTGTTGCAGATGCAGGTTATGGCAGTGAACAGAACTATAATGATATCCTTTCTAATAGAAAACGAGAAGCACTTATTACATATAACATGTATTTAAAAGAACAAAAGAAAAAATACCGACAAAACACATTTAATCCCGACAATTGGGAGTATGATGAGGAAACAGATACCTATACATGCCCTAATCAAAAACGGCTTCACTTTCATTATCATTCTATTTGCAATGACCGTACAGGTTTTGAACGGAAGTTCAAAATCTATGAATGTGAAGACTGTTCCTCATGCCCATTTCGTTCGTCATGTACAAAAGCAAAAGAAGGAAACAACCGAAAACTAATGGTGAATGAAAAATGGGAACAGCAAAAAGAATATGTAAGGGCGAAGCTTTCAGAAGAGAAAACGGGTGCCATCTATCGAAAACGAAAAATCGATGTGGAACCAGTTTTTGGATTTTTGAAGGCGAATTTGTGTTTCTCTCGATTTTCTGTACGTGGAAAATCGAAGGTGGAAAATGAAATGGGCCTTGCGTTAATGGCAGTGAATTTAAATAAATTCACTGCAAACAACTAAGATAGTAAAAGTATTCGAGTACAAAAATAAAGAGAGGTGAATTTTAGTAAGCTCAAATTCACCTCTCTTTATTTTTTTAGCTAGTTATGTCCCAGCCTC
>NZ_JAXBME010000049.1 GCF_033963835.1 Cytobacillus sp. IB215665 | reverse complement strand
AAGATTTCTAAGTCCTGTTGATATTTCTGTTTGCGTAAGACGAAATCAATCAATTGCTTTCGAACTTGTTTCGGATACTTACGTTCACTTCTTAAGGCTTTTCGTTCTTGAACGTCTGACGTAGCTTCAATTTGTTTATCATACTCAGTTACAACATCGTCTACCTTTTTAACTAATTGAGTGAGTTCTTCCAATGATAATTGTTCAGCAGTTTCACGTTCTATTTCAGGGATGATTTCACTTTCAAGTAGTTCATTGTATAGCTGGTTTGATTTTTCAATTAAACTCTCATGATAGTTCTCAATGGATTTCTTCCAGACGAACGTAAATTTATTCGCATTTGCTTCAATCTTTGTACCATCAATAAAAAGCGCTTCTTGATCAATAAGTTTTTCTTCGACTAATTGGCAACGGAATTGGACAAAGCATTCTCGAATTAATTCTTTCACTTCTGGTTGAACACGGAAGCGATTGATTGTGCGATAGCTTGGTTCATATCCTTGAGCTAGCCACATCATACGAATACTGTCTTTTAATAGAGCTTCAATTTTGCGTCCAGAAAAGACCGATTGTGTGTAGGCACATATGATAATTTTAAGCATCATGCGTGGATGATAGGCAGGACAACCCTCATTTCGGAGAAATGGTTCGAACGCTTCATGTGGAATACTTTCAACTAAATGATGGACATGGAAGGCAATATCATTTTTTTGTAATTTCACTTCTAAATCTAAAGGCAAAACTAGTTGATTCATGATATAATTTTTAAACATAAGGACCCTTCTTTCGGATGAAATTTTGTGTGGTAACTTTATTTTATCAGAAGTGGTCCTTATTTTAATTCAAAAATAAACAAAGCCGTTGAAATTTTACAACGAGTAAAATTTCAACGGCTTTTTCATTTCAGAGGTGGGTTTTGTCCCAGCCTCTT
>NZ_JAXBME010000048.1 GCF_033963835.1 Cytobacillus sp. IB215665 | reverse complement strand
GGGGGATTCCTAAGTACGGAAACCTAACGGCTTCTAATTGATTAGGCTATCCCCGTAGTTCCTACGGTTATGAGACGAATTGCTTCGTTTCTTAGATTTTGTCCTGCGTTAATATCTCTATCGTGATGGGTTCCGCATGATGGGCAATCCCTTACACGTAAGTTTAGATTCTTAACGTCTTTGTTTTTGAAACCACAACTAGAGCAAAGTTGACTTGAAGCGAATGTTTTAGATACTACGATGACTTGTTTACCATACCATTTCGCTTTGTATTCAAGCATTGTACGGAATTTCGCCCAAGACACTTCACTAATTGCTTTTGCTAGATTATCATTTTTAAGCATATTGCTGACTTGCAAATCTTCAATGCCAATAATGTCGTAGCTTTTGACAATATCAGTAGATATTTTTTGCAAGTAGTCGTTTCTAGCATTTGTAATTTTTTCTTGCAGACGAGCTACTTTAATCCGTTGTTTATTCCAATTAGACCCACCTTTTGTGCATCTTGAGAGAATACGCTGAGCATTTGCTAACTTCTCTTCTAGAGTTCGAAAGAATTTAGGGTTTGAATATTCTGTTCCGTCTGAAAGAACAGCAAACTGTTTAAGTCCCATATCAACGCCAATGGCTGAGTTTGTTTTTTCTAAAGACTGAACTTCAACTTCTGCAAGAAGAGAGACAAAGTATTTCCCACTCGGATTACGTCTAATCGTCGCATTGATAATACGACCGTCAACATCTCGACTTTTAACAAACTTAACAAGTCCAAGTTTAGGTAATTTAATTTTGTTATCGACAATGGCTATGTTTCCATTTGTATATTTGGTTATGTACGATTGGACTTTATTCTTTTTAGATTTGAATCTAGGGATGTCATTTTGCTTTTTGAAAAAACGGTTAAAAGCATCCGAAAGGTTGCGTAGTGAGGATTGTAGTGAAATGCTATCAACTTCTTTAAGCCATAGCAAATCCTTTTTCAACTTTGTTAACTCCGCAGAACAAGCGCCGTATGTTAAACCTTTTCCA
>NZ_JAXBME010000047.1 GCF_033963835.1 Cytobacillus sp. IB215665 | reverse complement strand
GCTGGGAGAGCACTTGCCTTACAAGCAAGGGGTCGGCGGTTCGATCCCGTCATCCTCCACCATAAAGAACAACATAAATTCCCATTATCGCGGGGTGGAGCACGTTCGAAATCTCTTCCTTGAGGTAGCAACAGCGTACCGATTGATAAGCATTAAGAATAAGCTTGAAGAAATCGGGACGGATTCGCAAACAATGTGCATAGAAAAACTAATTAACTTCCCATTATCGCGGGGTGGAGCAGTCTGGTAGCTCGTCGGGCTCATAACCCGAAGGTCGCAGGTTCAAATCCTGTCCCCGCAACCAAAGAAAAAATATGGTCCCGTGGTGTAGCGGTTAACATGCCTGCCTGTCACGCAGGAGATCGCGGGTTCGATTCCCGTCGGGACCGCCATTATTGATTTTAGAAATTTTAATTTTATTATTGTTTGGCTCGGTAGCTCAGTCGGTAGAGCAAAGGACTGAAAATCCTTGTGTCGGCGGTTCGATTCCGTCCCGAGCCACCATTTGAAAGATATATGATATATAATAGAATTAAGCCGGTGTAGCTCAACTGGTAGAGCAACTGACTTGTAATCAGTAGGTTGGGGGTTCAAGTCCTCTCGCCGGCACCATCTATAAACATATGGAGGGGTAGCGAAGTGGCTAAACGCGGCGGACTGTAAATCCGCTCCCTGAGGGTTCGGCGGTTCGAATCCGTCCCCCTCCACCATTCATTATTATAGGGGCATAGTTTAACGGTAGAACAGAGGTCTCCAAAACCTCCAGTGTGGGTTCGATTCCTACTGCCCCTGCCATTTTTAATTTATGGCGGCTGTGGCGAAGTGGTTAACGCATCGGATTGTGGCTCCGACATTCGCGGGTTCGATTCCCGTTAGTCGCCCCATTTAAAATGAACATATTTCTAAATAGTGCATATAGTTTATAGTAGAAGGTTCTTTATTGGGCTATAGCCAAGCGGTAAGGCAACGGACTTTGACTCCGTCATGCGCTGGTTCGAATCCAGCTAGCCCAGCCATTTGCGGAAGTAGTTCAGTGGTAGAACACCACCTTGCCAAGGTGGGGGTCGCGGGTTCGAATCC
>NZ_JAXBME010000046.1 GCF_033963835.1 Cytobacillus sp. IB215665 | reverse complement strand
AAGTAAAGTAGCACGTACTAAATCTGCTGATATGCAGTCTAACAAATATTTTGACCATAATAGCCCAACTTACGGCTCACCTTTTGATATGATGAAAAAGTTCGGTATCACATATAAATCAGCTGGAGAAAATATTGCTTACGGTCAAAAAACACCTCAAGAAGTTGTGAATGCTTGGATGAATAGTGAAGGTCACCGTAAAAACATTTTAAATTCTAGCTTCACTCATATTGGTGTTGGTTATGTTGAACAAGGGAACTATTGGACTCAAATGTTTATTAGTAAATAATAAAACTATTAATCTCAAAGTTAGCTATTCTTAGAAACATAGAATAGCTAACTTTTTTTCGTATTAAAATTTCTAATTCGACATTTTAGAATGGTATATACATCATTTTTTACATCTTAAGCTTCTGTTTGGTACCTTTGTTCCAAACATTAAGTCTGTATATATTCATGATCAGCACTTTTTAATTGTCGATGAATGGCTCATTTCGTAACTTTTGTTGCTATTGTTATCAATTTAATAAAAAAAGTGGATTTACATTGTTAGTCTTCGTTGTACAGAACAAAAGATGCCACGAACACTAGTTGTGTACGGTTTATTTCTTTATGCGATAACAACTTATTAAAAGAACGTAAAAATTATTAGAAGACTTTTTAAAGTCAAATTGCCTTTGTTTCAAATTTTATTTAATAACAATCTTCGCATTCAGTAACAGTAATTTCTAAACATGGCTATACATAAATATTTTTTCAATATATCCATGTGATGATTACACGTATTTTAACATCATGTTACTAAATGTAATATGCTTGAAATAAAATATGCAATCTAAAAAGTTGTCAATACTTATATCGATGTAGTATTTCTCTTTTATGTTTATATATGGTATTTTAACATATGCACGTATACCTTTATATTTGTAGCTCAGGCTTGACCTCTCAATGTTCTATCAGTTTTTTAACTATTCTTTCATTTATATTGGGAATTCGAACCAGAAATATGACAAAAAACAGCTGTTATAGTGGATATGTAAGATAAACAACGAGGAGGAATAACAATATGAAAAAAACATTCTTA
>NZ_JAXBME010000045.1 GCF_033963835.1 Cytobacillus sp. IB215665 | reverse complement strand
TTCTTATACTCTCTACCAAAGCTAAATCCTCTGATGTAATATCTCCATTCTTTACTGCCCATCCAAGAGCCTCACTGTCGTCATTTGCCCACAGATAGGTACCAAGCAAGACTCTACCTTCTCTCTCCCTCAAATATATCTTGTAATATTTTCTTTGGGAGAACCAGGTTCTTGAATTAATATCAATTGAATTTACAACCGTAGCTTGATCTTCAACTTGATTACATGGATCTATCAAAAAGGCATATTCGATTTTATCATCTTGTTTAATTTTTGCTATATTATCGTACAATTCAATCACTTGCCATTCTGAATTGTGTCCATTAATGTTATGAGATAGTTTATCTTGATTGCTTTTTAGGGTTACCCAACCATTGTTCATTTTTATCACTATTGTTTTCTTAAATAGTAGTCGTACACGGTATCTAGTTCTACGTATATACCAGCCACGAATCGTAAAAAATAAATTTATAGAAAGTAATATCGGTGCCACAATTATTGATTCTGAATTAGGAATCAAGTTGCTGAAATGCCCTGCTATTAATGCTATAGCAGCAAATATAATAGTGAATGTGATACAGAGTGCCCAATAACCTACAACATTTGATTCTATAGACCACTTATTAGCCTGTATATGAAATTGATCATCTTCATCTCTTATTTTCTCTACATTATCGAACATGTCCGTTCCTTGAATCTCATCTAAATTGGTTAAGTCCAATAGTAAAACATACTCAATTTTTTCATCTTTTTTGACCTTGGCTATTCTCCCATCATATATTTCAAGCAATGTCCATTCATATGTATGTTTTAACTCTTTTATAAGGTTTATATAATTATGTTCAGCCTTATCCATTAATTTATAAATTTCTGCTACATCCTTTTTCTTTACCACCTTGTTCCCTTTGTTATCGTTAATCAGTCTTACTTTCATACGTATATCAGCGCTTGCTACGAAATATTGAAATGTTGGATATAATAACAGTAGAAAAACGATTGCCATAAAATCATAAAAATTAAAACCTTTGAAAGATAAGTATATGATTCCTGCAATTGCAGGACCGGTTCCAATAGCATATAAGATGAAATCGAACACTAAATCACTTACTTTA
>NZ_JAXBME010000044.1 GCF_033963835.1 Cytobacillus sp. IB215665 | reverse complement strand
AAGTAAAGTAGCACGTACTAAATCTGCTGATATGCAGTCTAACAAATATTTTGACCATAATAGTCCAACTTACGGTTCACCGTTTGATATGATGAAAAAGTTCGGTATCACATATAAATCAGCTGGAGAAAATATTGCTTATGGTCAAAAAACACCTCAAGAAGTTGTGAATGCTTGGATGAATAGTGAAGGTCACCGCAAAAACATTTTAAATTCTAGCTTCACTCATATTGGTGTTGGATATATTGAACAAGGTAATTATTGGACTCAAATGTTTATTAGTAAATAATAAAACTATTAATCTCAAAGTTAGCTATTCTTAGAAATATAGAATAGCTAACTTTTTTTCGTATTAAAATTTCTAATTCAACATTCAAAATGGTATATACATAATTTTTTTGAAAGTAATTTACTAATGTCTCTCTACCTTTGTTCATGTTCAGTGTACTTTAATTGTCATTGAAAGGCTTTTTTCGTAAACATTGTTGCTATTGCTAACAATTTAGTACGAAACAAGTGGTTTTATATTGCTACTCATCGTTGTTCAGAAGAAAAGATGCCACGAACTTTAGTTGTGTAGGTTAATTTGTTAATACGAAAACAACAATCAATCCGAAAACAGCCTCTTAA
This sequence comes from Cytobacillus sp. IB215665, assembly GCF_033963835.1. Lineage (NCBI taxonomy): Bacteria > Bacillati > Bacillota > Bacilli > Caryophanales > Bacillaceae > Cytobacillus > Cytobacillus sp. IB215665. The sequence goes on along the minus strand of NZ_JAXBME010000044.1, from coordinate 482 downwards.
TAAGAACGTAAAAACATATCTGAAAAATTTTTTTAATGAACTTACATGTTTTTCTAACCTATTTCATTAACTCAAATCATACAAAAAATATAATTTATAACATGGATGATCATAGTAATTCAACACTACATATTATTATAGCAATTTTTACTATATATTAATTACAAGTATTTTAATACTAAGTTACTTAATGTAATTTACTTGAAATATAATCTGTATTTTAAAAAGTTGTCAATACTTATATCAATGTAATATTTTTCTTTCTTAACTAATTTTGGTACAATTACCATTATCAATTTTATGCTTTATATTCCCTGTTCACCTTGATCTATCAGCATGTCTCACCTTTTCACCCTGCCTTTTGACTAAGTGATTAAATAAAAAAGGTGATTTATTCCAGTATTATTACAAAAAACAGCTGTTATAGTGGATATGTAAGATAAACAACGAGGAGGAATAACAATATGAAAAAAACATTCTTA
>NZ_JAXBME010000043.1 GCF_033963835.1 Cytobacillus sp. IB215665 | reverse complement strand
ATTTTATGAGCAATTTCTAAATGCTCTCCACCTTTAAATAAGATGCCATTTTCGGCTCCTTTACCTGTTCCAACCATAATTGAAGTAGGGGTAGCTAACCCTAATGCACATGGGCAAGCGATAACTAGAACGGCAATCGCTACCTCAATTGCTTGCGGAACATCCCCTGGAGCAACAACCATGATCCATACTAAAAAGGTGACGAGCGCTATGCCAACGACGATTGGCACAAAGTAGCCAGAAATAATATCTGCCATTCTTTGAATTGGAGCTTTTGATCCTTGTGCTTCTTCCACGACACGAATGATACTTGCAAGCGCCGTATCTTTTCCTACTTTTGTCGCCTTCATTTGAATCGTACCATTCTTATTAATCGTAGCACCAATCACACGATCTCCTTCAGTTTTATCGACTGGAATTGATTCACCAGTAATCATTGATTCATCAATTGAAGATCGTCCAGCAATGACTTCCCCATCAACAGGGATTTTTTCACCAGGCTTTACGATAATGACATCGTTAACGACAACTTGCTCAATCGGAACCTTCGTTTCAACGCCATTTCTTATGACAGTCGCTTCTTTCGCTTGTAAATTCAACAATTTTGAAATGGCTTCCGTCGTTCTACCTTTTGCTAATGACTCAAATAGTTTACCGACTAAGATGAGTGTAATGAGAACTGCACTCGTTTCAAAGTATAAATGCGGCATATACTGTGGATTACCTAGCGTTCTTAATGCTTCAACTACGCTATAAAAATAAGCAGCTGACGTTCCAAGCGCCACAAGAACATCCATATTCGCACTTTTATTTCTAAGTGATTTATAAGCACCTACGTAAAACTGCCAACCGACGTAAAACTGAACTGGTGTAGCAAGTAAAAATTGGAACCAAGGGTTCATAATAAATGATGGCATCGGTATCCCAAGATCCCACGGAGCATGACCGACCATCGAGTAAAGAAGTGGTAACGATAATAATATAGAAATGAATAGTTTCGTTTTCTTTTCCCTAATTTCTTCCTCTTTATGAGATGCCTTTTCTTCTCTTGTTTCCTTCACTTTGGCATCATAGCCGAGCTTTTGAATTTTGCCAATAACGTCATCAACACTAACTAACCCTGGTTGAAACGATAACGCCGCTGATTCAGTTGTCAAATTAACCGTTGCAGCTTCAATACCGTCCATGTTATTTACTACTTTTTCAATTCTTGTGGAGCAGGCAGCACATGTCATGCCGTATATATCAAGATCTACCTTCTCAGTCTGTACACCGTAGCCGAGTTTATT
>NZ_JAXBME010000042.1 GCF_033963835.1 Cytobacillus sp. IB215665 | reverse complement strand
GCTGGGAGAGCACTTGCCTTACAAGCAAGGGGTCGGCGGTTCGATCCCGTCATCCTCCACCATTTATTATAAATTATTAGGTCCCGTGGTGTAGCGGTTAACATGCCTGCCTGTCACGCAGGAGATCGCGGGTTCGATTCCCGTCGGGACCGCCAGCTATATACTGTTTTACGTATGTAATAACCAGAATTAAGCATACTACTTATGGACATCTCAATTACAAAGATCCATAACAATATATCTAATTATTATTGGGCTATAGCCAAGCGGTAAGGCAACGGACTTTGACTCCGTCATGCGCTGGTTCGAATCCAGCTAGCCCAGCCATTGTTAATTTTTATGTTATGAGGCATTAGCTCAGTTGGTAGAGCACGGTCGAGTAATCGTCGGAACAAAACTACAGTGCACAAATCGAAAACATCATGAGTATACATGTAGGGATTTGGGTGTCTAGTTTTTTGAAAAAATCTTTTAGTTTTACTTTTATGTTTACGAGCCATTAGCTCAGTTGGTAGAGCATCTGACTTTTAATCAGAGGGTCGGAGGTTCGAGTCCTCCATGGCTCACCATTTATACGCGGGTGTGGCGGAATTGGCAGACGCGCTAGACTTAGGATCTAGTGTCCTTGTGACGTGGGGGTTCAAGTCCCTTCACCCGCACCAATGATTATTTTTTTTATGCGGTCGTGGCGGAATGGCAGACGCGCTAGGTTGAGGGCCTAGTGGGGGAGACCCCGTGGAGGTTCGAGTCCTCTCGACCGCACCAAAAAAAACACTTGCAATCATATTTAAATGGTGTTATTATATAAAAGTTGCTGATTTAATTAGCGCCCGTAGCTCAATTGGATAGAGCGTCTGACTACGGATCAGAAGGTTATGGGTTCGACTCCTTTCGGGCGCGCCAGTTAATTTCAAACGAAATTTGACTCCAATCCCATGATACGGGAAGTAGCTCAGCTTGGTAGAGCACATGGTTTGGGACCATGGGGTCGCAGGTTCAAATCCTGTCTTCCCGACCATTTTAAAATAATATATAAGCGGGTGTAGTTTAGTGGTAAAACCTCAGCCTTCCAAGCTGATGTCGTGAGTTCGATTCTCATCACCCGCTCCAAAAAAAAACAAAAAAAGATATTGACATCACAATTAACGAGATGTTATATTAGTAAAGTCGCTTCTGAGCGGCAGCAACAAAAAATGTTCTTTGAAAACTAAACAAAACAAAAGCGTCAACGTTAATTTTTTTGAACAAATGAGCAATCAAACTTTATTGGAGAGTTTGATCCTGGCTCAGGACGAACGCTGGCGGC
>NZ_JAXBME010000041.1 GCF_033963835.1 Cytobacillus sp. IB215665 | reverse complement strand
AGGAAACTCAAGAGTAAATATGTTTAGTTAGAAGTGAAGGCAATACTTCTAGGAGTGCTACCAACCTGAATAGTATCAATAACAGAATGAGTTTTTACATCAATAACAGAAATAGTAGCACTACCTAGATTTGCAACATACGCCAATTTTCCATCAGGAGTAAAAGAGGCTGATCGAGGAAGATTACCAACTTGAATGGTATCAATAACAGAATGAGTTTTTACATCAATTACGGAAACAATTTCATTATGTGAAATATAAGCTAGTTTACCATCTGGTGAAAAGGTAACGAATCTAGGGGAATTATCAATTTGAATTTTAGCTACTAAAGAATGAGTCTTTACATCAATAACAGAAATAGTAGCATTTCCGGAGTTGGTAACATACGCTAATTTTCCGTCAGATGTGAAAGCGATATCAGATGAAAGGCTTCCAACAGTTATTGTAGCGATAATAGAGTGTGTTTTAGTATCTATGACACTTATAAAACTGTCTGGAGAAGAAGAATTCATATGATAAGCTAATTTCCCATTAGGTGTTATAGCTAAAAAGGGTGAAGGGCCTTTTATTTCTGATGGTGGGACAATCACTGTAGCAATGACAGAATGCGTTTTAGTATCAATAACAGAAATAGAACTTCCCGAGAATCCAAAGTTTGTGACATAAGCTAATTTCCCATTGGGTGTGAATGCTAGAGCTATGGGCTGCAAAACAACTGGAATTGTTGCAATAACAGAATGTGTTGTGGCACTTATAGCCAACACGTTTGAATCATCATTTATAACGTAAATCAGTTTTCCATCAGGAGTAATAGCTACAGCACCTGGAAATGTTCCAACAGACACAGTAGCAATAACGGAGTGTGTATTGGTATCAATAACTGACATGTTGAGAGAATCATTATTTGTAACATAAGCTACTTTTCCATCAGGAGTAATAATTATATCAAGCGGATCACTACCAACCATTACAGTAGCAATGACAGAATGCGTTTTAGTATCGATAACTGATACATTATCTGATCCGAAATTTGTTACGTAGGCTAATGTCACACATATACCACCTTTCACGAATTGTTAATTAAAAACTATGTAAGGAATAGGTATTTTATTCATATTACTCAAAGTAGACATAATAAGCATTGTGGATCCTAGTTCTAACAATCTAAAAAACACCTCAATCAATTGTAAGGTGCTGATAATAGTTACTATTTTTCATTTATTTCATCTAATATTCTTTCGATTTTCATTTTATTAGGATTAGATTCATTGTAAGTAATAACAATACGAGGTGAAATTAGAATAAAAATAAGGATTAATATAATAAGGATACCAGTGATAAAACTAATTCTTGCAAAAACTTTACTTTCTTTGTTGATTATTGGGAACAAAACAATTAATAAGGCTCCCACCCCAAGAGCTATAAGGGCAGACATAATTGATACCTCCATTCATAATTTATAAGAA
>NZ_JAXBME010000040.1 GCF_033963835.1 Cytobacillus sp. IB215665 | reverse complement strand
AGAAAGGCGCCATTTCGTATTATAAGGTCATCCAGATTGATATTATCTGGTTGGCCTTCTTTTTATAGGCTATTCTTTAGGTAGTCGGAGTAGGACGTAGGCGCCAGTGGGACTTGATCCCGTCCGCAATACTGTCCACTCCCTACTTGTAGAAACATGTTTGAGGCTGGTTGGGGCATTGACCCCGTATAACAAGCGAAGCTATGACACTACAAGATAGACAGGGGCTACCGACAAATCTACTAAAAGGAGATGTGATAAAGTATGGATCCAGTGATTGGCCTGGATGTCGCAAAAGGAGAAAGCCAAGTTCAAGCTTTCCTGGCAAGAAAGCACCCCTTCGGAAAGACCTTCAAGTTTAAGCATGATACCAATGGATTACGTGAATTTTTTATGTTTTTCAAAGAGGTGGAAATCCACGCTGAATTAAAACCTGTCATTGTTTTTGAATCTACAGGGCACTACCATGAACCTATTTTACAGTTTCTCGAGGAAAAAAAGATTACGTACTATTTAGTGAATCCCATTGTTTCTTACGAAACGAAAAAAAGTAGTCTTCGAAAAGTAAAATCAGACCCAGCTGATGCGAAACATTTGTGTGAGATGTATTACAAAGAGGACTTAGTTGCCTACCAACAAAAAAGTGTTGAAACGATGAATCTGAGAAACCTGAATAGACAACACGATTCCTTAACACGGAACTATGTACAACTGAAACTTCAGTTCCAAACGATACTAGATCAAGTATTTCCTGAATATAAAGGAGTTTTTAGTAATTTATACGCGCCTTTATCCTTAAAAACGCTACTCATCTATCCTACATCTCATGAAGTATTGAAGGTACCAACGGAAGAATTAGCAAGGAAGATGCATGATATAGGAGGAAAAAGATCGTATGGGTGGTTTTATGAGAAGGCTTTGAAGTTAAAAGAGTCAGCAGAACGGAACCCATTTAAGAAGACACTGTATCAAAGTAACTTGGTTACGCTAAAAATGTATATTCAAATGCTTCTTCAACAAAGAGAGTTTCTGAACATACTAGAACAGGAGATCGAATCGTTAGCGATGCAGTTTGAAGAGTATGAGATTCTTACATCCATCCCAGGGATAGGAACTAAAATAGCAGCAACACTTATTTCAGAAATAGGCGATGTTGCGCAGTTTAGCCATCCGAAAAAACTAGTAGCCTACGCTGGGATTGATCCGAGGGTATACCAATCTGGTCAGTTTACAGCCACAATCAACCGTATTACTAAAAGAGGATCTACTAAGCTTCGTCAGACACTCTATACAGCAGTTCAGTGTGGACTAACCAATAATCGCAACATGAAAATCCGAACGTATTATGACAAAAAAAGAAGTGAGGGCAAGCCTCACAAAGTAGCCATCATAGCTTGTGCCAACAAGCTATTGCATTGGATTTATGCGATATTAAAGAATAAGCAAATGTATATTGCATAAATCAATACAATTAATTACACAACTAACAAAAACTTCAAATAATGATATTGAAGCTTATTTGTCATGTCCATTTTTATTATATCATCTTAAATCTATTATGATTTCTTAAAATGTATTGACTTATATTAGCTGGTATTG
>NZ_JAXBME010000038.1 GCF_033963835.1 Cytobacillus sp. IB215665 | reverse complement strand
TTTAAGGTTAAGTTAGAAAGGGCGCACGGTGAATGCCTTGGCACTAGGAGCCGATGAAGGACGGGACTAACACCGAAATGCTTCGGGGAGCTGTAAGTAAGCAACGATCCGGAGATTTCCGAATGGGGAAACCCACTGTTCGTAATGGAGCAGTATCAATATCTGAATACATAGGGTATTGAAGGCAGACCCGGGGAACTGAAACATCTAAGTACCCGGAGGAAGAGAAAGCAAAAGCGATTTCCTGAGTAGCGGCGAGCGAAACGGAATAAGCCCAAACCAAGAGGCTTGCCTCTTGGGGTTGTAGGACACTCTATACGGAGTTACAAAGGAACGGAGTAGACGAAGCGATCTGGAAAGGTCCGTCGAAGAAGGTAACAACCCTGTAGTTGAAACTTCGTTCCCTCCAGAGTGGATCCTGAGTACGGCGGGACACGTGAAATCCCGTCGGAAGCTGGGAGGACCATCTCCCAAGGCTAAATACTCCCTAGTGACCGATAGTGAACCAGTACCGTGAGGGAAAGGTGAAAAGCACCCCGGAAGGGGAGTGAAAGAGATCCTGAAACCGTGTGCCTACAAGTAGTCAGAGCCCGTTAATGGGTGATGGCGTGCCTTTTGTAGAATGAACCGGCGAGTTACGATCCCGTGCAAGGTTAAGTTGAAGAGACGGAGCCGCAGCGAAAGCGAGTCTGAATAGGGCGAAATAGTACGTGGTCGTAGACCCGAAACCAAGTGATCTACCCATGTCCAGGGTGAAGTTCAGGTAACACTGAATGGAGGCCCGAACCCACGCACGTTGAAAAGTGCGGGGATGAGGTGTGGGTAGGGGTGAAATGCCAATCGAACTTGGAGATAGCTGGTTCTCTCCGAAATAGCTTTAGGGCTAGCCTCAAGTGAAGAGTCTTGGAGGTAGAGCACTGATTGGACTAGGGGCCCCCAACGGGTTACCGAATTCAGTCAAACTCCGAATGCCAAAGACTTATACTTGGGAGTCAGACTGCGAGTGATAAGATCCGTAGTCGAAAGGGAAACAGCCCAGACCACCAGCTAAGGTCCCAAAGTATACGTTAAGTGGAAAAGGATGTGGAGTTGCATAGACAACCAGGATGTTGGCTTAGAAGCAGCCACCATTTAAAGAGTGCGTAATAGCTCACTGGTCGAGTGACTCTGCGCCGAAAATGTACCGGGGCTAAACGTATCACCGAAGCTGTGGACTGTCCTAACGGACAGTGGTAGGAGAGCGTTCTAAGTGCAGCGAAGCTAGACCGAGAGGACTGGTGGAGCGCTTAGAAGTGAGAATGCCGGTATGAGTAGCGAAAGAGGGGTGAGAATCCCCTCCACCGAATGCCTAAGGTTTCCTGAGGAAGGCTCGTCCGCTCAGGGTAAGTCGGGACCTAAGCCGAGGCCGAAAGGCGTAGGCGATGGACAACAGGTTGAGATTCCTGTACCACCTCCTCACCATTTGAGCAATGGGGGGACGCAGAAGGATAGGGTAAGCGCACTGTTGGATATGTGCGTCCAAGCAGTTAGGCTGACAAGTAGGTAAATCCGCTTGTCATAAAGGCTGAGCTGTGATGGCGAGGGAAATATAGTACCGAAGTTCCTGATTCCACACTGCCAAGAAAAGCCTCTAGCGAGGTGAGAGGTGCCCGTACCGCAAACCGACACAGGTAGGCGAGGAGAGAATCCTAAGGTGAGCGAGAGAACTCTCGTTAAGGAACTCGGCAAAATGACCCCGTAACTTCGGGAGAAGGGGTGCTTTTTAGGGTGAATAGCCCTGAGAAGCCGCAGTGAAAAGGCCCAGGCGACTGTTTAGCAAAAACACAGGTCTCTGCGAAGCCGCAAGGCGAAGTATAGGGGCTGACACCTGCCCGGTGCTGGAAGGTTAAGAGGAGGGGTTATCCGTAAGGAGAAGCTCTGAATCGAAGCCCCAGTAAACGGCGGCCGTAACTATAACGGTCCTAAGGTAGCGAAATTCCTTGTCGGGTAAGTTCCGACCCGCACGAAAGGTGTAACGATCTGGGCACTGTCTCAACGAGAGACTCGGTGAAATTATAGTACCTGTGAAGATGCAGGTTACCCGCGACAGGACGGAAAGACCCCGTGGAGCTTTACTGTAGCCTGATATTGAATTTTGGTACAGCTTGTACAGGATAGGTAGGAGCCGTAGAAACCGGAGCGCTAGCTTCGGTGGAGGCGTCGGTGGGATACTACCCTGGCTGTATTGAAATTCTAACCTACGGAGCTAATCGCTTCGGGAGACAGTGTCAGGTGGGCAGTTTGACTGGGGCGGTCGCCTCCTAAAAAGTAACGGAGGCGCCCAAAGGTTCCCTCAGAATGGTTGGAAATCATTCGAAGAGTGCAAAGGCATAAGGGAGCTTGACTGCGAGACCTACAAGTCGAGCAGGGACGAAAGTCGGGCTTAGTGATCCGGTGGTTCCGCATGGAAGGGCCATCGCTCAACGGATAAAAGCTACCCCGGGGATAACAGGCTTATCTCCCCCAAGAGTCCACATCGACGGGGAGGTTTGGCACCTCGATGTCGGCTCATCGCATCCTGGGGCTGTAGTCGGTCCCAAGGGTTGGGCTGTTCGCCCATTAAAGCGGTACGCGAGCTGGGTTCAGAACGTCGTGAGACAGTTCGGTCCCTATCCGTCGTGGGCGTAGGAAATTTGAGAGGAGCTGTCCTTAGTACGAGAGGACCGGGATGGACACACCGCTGGTGTACCAGTTGTCCTGCCAAGGGCATAGCTGGGTAGCTATGTGTGGAAGGGATAAGTGCTGAAAGCATCTAAGCATGAAGCCCCCCTCAAGATGAGATTTCCCATAGCGTAAGCTAGTAAGATCCCTCGAAGATGACGAGGTTGATAGGTCTGAGGTGGAAGCGTGGTGACACGTGGAGCTGACAGATACTAATAGATCGAGGACTTAACCAA
>NZ_JAXBME010000037.1 GCF_033963835.1 Cytobacillus sp. IB215665 | reverse complement strand
AAGTAAAGTAGCACGTACTAAATCTGCTGATATGCAGTCTAACAAATATTTTGACCATAATAGCCCAACTTACGGCTCACCTTTTGATATGATGAAAAAGTTCGGTATCACATATAAATCAGCTGGAGAAAATATTGCTTACGGTCAAAAAACACCTCAAGAAGTTGTGAATGCTTGGATGAATAGTGAAGGTCATCGCAAAAACATTTTAAATTCTAGCTTCACTCATATTGGTGTTGGTTATGTTGAACAAGGAAACTATTGGACTCAAATGTTCATTGGTAAATAATGAAACAACTAAGCTAGCAAACTATTTAAAAAAATGAGCTGTTCTATTTTGTCATAGAATAGCTCATTTTTTATTTTATTTGGAGTTGTTTCAGTATTCACTGTTGTTACTTGAGTTCGCAATCCACTATTTCGTAAATAAAACGAGTTTGTTTAAATATATCAACATAGCAGCTTTATTGCTTATTAAAGAAAAACGAATTGACAAGTGCTGCATATTCTCTAATATGCGAGTAGACTGTCTCATATAATGGGGTTTTAGCAGAAACTCCGTATGGATCATAGTCTAGACGTTTTGCTAACATTTTTGCACGAAGCAAATGAAAGTCACTAGTTACTATAGCTATGCGATTGTTATTTTCAAAATCATCTATTAACCCTTTGGAGTAGAGTAAGTTTTCAAATGTACTCGTTGCGTCTGTTTCGGGAATAATTAATGATTCTTCAACTCCTAAGGATATTAGATATTCTTCCATAGCTTCTCCTTCAGATCTTACTTCACCGATACCAGTTCCCCCAGTAGTAATTACCTTTATGTCGGGATACTCTTTCATAAAATCCAAAGCAGTATTCAATCTATTTTGTAATGTTGCTGATGGTTTACCATCTTTTAAACCCGAACCAAGAACCATAATATAATCAATATCTTCAGGAATTGAATCATTTTGTGCTTTATACATAAGAATTTCGAACGTTAAGCCCATTAATATAAAGAGCCCTAAAAATAAATAAAGTAAAAAACTAAGCTTTTTTCTTTTAGAAATATAAAACAACACTTGTTTGTAATAAAAAGAGCTCAATAATAAAATAATTGCTAAAATCGATAAAAAAGCCGTTATAATATCAAGATGACCATTGATATAAATCATTGATAAAGCATAAAGAAAACAAACTATAGAAATAATCCTCAATAGAATTTTCATGAAACCTCCCTCTATTTTCATAAATTTTATAAACAATACTTTTTCATACTAAATTATTCAAATCTTTAGCTCGACATTGATATAGCGATTTATTTGTCAACATATACGACTCAAATATATTAAAGTCTTTTTAAAAAAGTTGTTTTCGCATTGATTGTTGCTTTCCGTACAAAGAACTAAATACGTATAAACCAAGCTTTTGTGGCACTAAATAATTAATGCTGTTCTAAATAAGTCTCAATAAGACAGAAGTTTACGAAAAGAGGCTTTCGTAAACTTTTGTCCTATTGTTCTGGCTTAGAGGGTTAAGACGTGAATTTATGAAACAGCCATCGCTTTATAGCAGAAGAGATTTACGACATCTAATTTTATACGTGTATATATGTAGTACTACACATGCAAAGACAGCCATATATTATATATTTTTATCTTTCAATGTTAAGTATCTATCATTTCAGTCTACTTAATAATAATATAGTATAATTTCCAATAATAATCCACATTATTCCATATTGAGAGCCTCCAACAATAATTTACATTGAATTACAAAACAAAAAGCAATTGCCTTTTACATGAAGGAATTGCTTATGTCATATTATATCGTTAAATTCTATCTAACGTTTATCATATTTTAAGACGCTTGCTTTGTAAGTCTGTTTTTCACATTAATTGTTTCTTTTCATTTTCAGCTATACAGTACGTATATGGTGTTTTTGTTATTTTAAAATTATTAAGCTTTCTTAAATCTCACTATACTGTCTGTTAATAGTAAAAAAGCAACGAAGTTACGAAAAGAACCTATTGTAAACATATTTACTACTAGCTACTGCGATAATAATAATCGTGAATACTACAGTTAACTTTTTCACCATAACACTCTCCTTAATTGTTTAATTTGTCATCATATTTTCTATTTTAATTTCGTAAAGTATGAAACAATGTAAAAGTGAAAAAACATTTGTGATAAATTATACTACCATCTCTTGTTCGTATACCGTCACGATTATACCATCTACATTATTCCCTGAGAGCTCATATCGTTTGTTTTGTGGAAAATTTACGGAGCTCATTTGTGTGATATGGTAATAATAAACAGTATAACTTTGTCCATTCACAATAACAGAAACGACCTTCTCTTCTTTTAAATAATCTAAATATTCTTCTAAAACAAGATTATTATCATACATTATTGCACTGTGTGGTAAACCGACATAACGAATATGCCACGGTTCGTATTGTATACCTGTAATTTCAGTCTTATCCTTTGGATAGCGTAAAATAAAACCAAATCGCCAAGCATTTTTTTCAATCCATTTTCCTTCAGCTGCATGAATCATTTTCGTTTTAGTTGAACCCACATCAAGTGATAAGCCAACATTATGTTCGCTATAACCTGGTGGCATTGCAATGGTAGGTCCCATCTCTTTATATAGTCTATTTTGCTCATCAAGCCCTCTAAAACCACTATTAATTGTGAAATTCCGCACACCATCTCTTTTAGCGGAATATACCATTTGCGAAAACCTTTGTGCTACATCTCTAGACAATTGAATTTTACTATTACGTAATCTATATCCCTGCTTTAATTCTTTATACTTGAATAATTTCACAATATCTGATCTTACACTCTCTTCACGAACAGGGTATTGAGAATTGATTAGGAGTAAATCTCCCTGATAAATGAGTCTTTTAGTTAATCTTTGTTCTACTAAGTTTTTATGTGTATTGATATCGTCTACTTTGACGACAACATTATTATTTTCATTTATTGGTTGATTTCTTTTATTATCTTCATAAATAGGGTCAACGACCACATGTACAGCTGCAGCACCTAGACATAATATTAAAACTAAAAAATATCCCCACTCAAGCAACTTCTGTTTCCTCCTCTGAAATAAGTATTTGTAAATATTGTTCAATGGGTCAATCATTCAGCAAATGTTATCATTAAGTTACTACTAATATACTGGATATTTATTAACTATAAGCTTATATAACTATGAAGAACTTCTTAAGATTCTTTTAATATAGTTAGCTAAAACTAGTAATTATCAATTAAAAGACGTGTCTCAAAGTGTGCATTTATACTTTTAAGACACCTCTATGCTAATCAAATTTGATAAGAAAAAAAACCGATACTTTTATATCTATATTTCTCTGTTCATTCATCTTCGATTTACGGGATGAAACGATTTGTGTTGGAAAATTGATAGGTTCTTTTTGACCCACTTAGCTAAATATGTTTATTGAGAATCTTAAATCGGATTAAATAAGAGTACGATATGGATGTTATATCCATATATACCAAAATACAGGAAAATTAAATGTGTCCCTTCACATCAATTTTTACAAATTTGTTATATATCATCAAAATTATGTAATAAGCTGTAATAAAATTGTAGTAAATAGAGCAATATAAAAAGTTGTCAATACTTATATCAATGTAATATTTATCTTTTATGTTTATATATGGTATTTAAACATATGCACGTAAACCTTTATACTTATCGCTCAGCCTTGACCTCTCAATGTTTTGTCAGTTTTTTAACTATTCTTTCATTTATATTGGAAATTCGAACCAGAAATATGACAAAAAAGAGATGTTATAGTGGATATGTAAGATAAACAACGAGGAGGAATAACAATATGAAAAAAACATTCTTA
>NZ_JAXBME010000036.1 GCF_033963835.1 Cytobacillus sp. IB215665 | reverse complement strand
CCTTCTGATGAAAGGGTGAAGTGACTCGAGGGGATAGGCGCCTGGAGCTAGACAATTAAGAAACGCAGGCTGACCAAGACAATCAGGAGGTATATTATGAAAGTTGAATTATTTTCTCACACCCAGCTATCCAATAAAAAACGAGAACAACTAAAAGATGTACTAGACTTAGGAGTAACAGATGGCAAATTAGTTGCCTTTACCGCAATAAGAAACTGCTACTCTCACCTTTTACCAACCGACATTGTTGAACAAGAAGGGCATAGATACCTTAACAAACCTGCTACAGATGGTGGAAGTGGAAATGATATGGACAGATTAATACGACATATTGTACATAGCGGACATACTTCTACGATGGAACATATCTCATTTACGTTTGCTCTTGAAGGTGTTTCAAGAGCGCTTATGGCTCAATTAACGCGACATAGAGTTGGCTTTTCATATTCCATTGAATCTCAAAGGTATGTAAATTACGGCAGTGATAGTAAAAGTGGTGGCTTTACTTATTCAAACCCTGTTTCATTAAATGAAGAACAATTAGAAGTTTTTTCAACTTACATGGATGATATACAGAATATGTATAATAAACTAATAGAAATGAAGGTTAAGCCTGAAGACGCACGTGCTATTTTACCACAATCAGTAAACACAAATATTGTAATGACATGCAATCTAACATCTTTCTTAAGTTTTTATAGCAAAAGAAAGCCTGGTACTCATGCTCAGGCAGAAATTCAAGAACTTGCAGTTAAAATGCGAGATGAAATCTTAGATGTTGAACCTTGGCTTCAAGGATTTTTCGAGTAAAACCACACTTTACAATCAGGTGGAGAACCACCTTCACCTGATTGTAAGAACAATGGAGTTAAATGCTACAACCATAGTTGGTTTGTATTACCTAAATCTGTTTATTACATTTTCCCCACCTGTCACATCAATGATAGAACCCGTTATCATGTCTGAATCATCTTCACATAAGAAAGTAATCGTTCTTGCAATATCTTCTCCTGTAGCAGACCTACCTATTGGTGTGTGGTTCATACCTGTCATGTTTCTAGCATCCAAAATAGAAGCTTCCTTCATATCACCCAATATATTACCTGGACATACCATATTTGCAGTAATTCCATATGAAGCCTCTTCTAGTGCAATTGTTTTAGTTAGCGATACTAGACCAACTTTAGCTGCGCTGAACCCAGACCTATGAATCCAACCTTGAGCAGCATCAGCACCTTGGAAGCCATATGTAATAATTCGACCAAAATGTTGTTTTCGCATTATCGGGAGTGTTTTTTTGAGCAAATGAAAGACACTATTTAGATTGCCTTCAATCATTTCATACCACTCAGCCTCTTCATAATCTATGAGATTCTTACGTTCAAAAATATAAGGTCCTGCATTGTTAATTAAGAAGTCAATTCGTCCAAACCTCTCCATTGTTTTATCAACGAGTTGAATTAAATTTGTTTTATTCGTTACATCTCCTTGGATAAATTGCAACCTTTCGTTCAAGTGCTTATACTTATCTTGAAAATCTTTGACAGCTTGGTCATACGTACGATAATTCACCGTCACAGAGTATCCTTTCTCTAAAAGTTTTTCTGTTACTTTCCGACCAAGTCCCTTTGCCCCTGCAGTAATCAGCGCATGTTTCACAATTTCACCCTCCCCCTAAATATCATTACATGTATTTTTTCCAGCATTATTGGCTATGTTTTATATATGTAAAGTTGTACATTTTTATTATATTACAAGATGTTTCTCTTTGTATATTTTCCCAACCAAAAACACCATGACCTCTTAAGTCACGATGTCTTAGTTCATACTATTTATTATTAATATCCTCAGCTTCTTGTTGTTTATCATATTGTTGCTCAATCACACCACTTGAGTATGCCTCTGTAATTTGTTGACTAATTTCCTCTGAAGCCTCTTCGAAATAGTTATACTGATTTTTAGTACCTGTATTATTTTTATGTTTTTCCATTATCATCACCCCTTTTTAATTGTCATAATATTTTCAAGACATCATTAGTTTCTAATTTTTTTAACATGCTATACTGGTAATATAAAGAAATACTAATCCTAAGGGGTGATTTTTATTATGAGCATAACTTATAACAAAATTCTAGTAGCAGTGGATGGGTCTAAAGAGGCTGAATGGGCTTTTAAGAAAGCTGTTGAGATTGCCAAAAGAAATAATGCTGGTATTGTTCTAACACATATTGTAGATACAAGATCATTTGCCACGGTTGAGACTTATGACAGAATGATAGCAGAAAGAGCTGAGAAATATGCTACAGAACTCCTAGGAGAATATCAAGATCTAGCAAATAAGGCTGGTATAGAAGAAATAACTATTGATATAGACTTTGGCTCACCTAAAGCACATATTGCAAAAGAGATAGCACCTAAACAAAATGTAGACCTTATCATCTGTGGTGCTACAGGGCTAAGTGCAATTGAAAGGTTTTTTATCGGAAGCGTCTCGGAAGCGATTACACGTTATGCAAAATGCGACGTACTAATCGTTAGAACTGAAAAAGACATGTAACTTTTGAATAGTTAAATATAATAAATTATCCAGGGTTTTATAACCCTGGATTACTTTTTTTCTAAACGTAATTTAGCTTGTAATATTGCATTTTCAACTTCTCGAAACCCAGTCCCTCCTACACTGTTTCTACGATTTACAGCAGTATATGGGTCCAAATAATCAAATATATCTTCTTCAAATAAATGACATGCATTTTTGTATTCATTGAATGGTAGCTCTAACAAATAAAGTTTTCTCTCGATACATGTTAGTACAAGTTTGCCTACAATCTCATGAGCTTCACGAAATGGCAATCCTTTCGATGCTAAGTAGTCAGCTAATTCAGTTGCATTTGAAAAATCTTGCTTAGTCGCAGCTGACATTTGATTTCTGTTAATAACCATTGATGCAATCATGCCTGTGAAAATCTGTAGTGAACCAATAACAGTTTTTACAGTATCAAACATTCCTTCCTTATCTTCTTGCATATCTTTGTTATAAGCTAATGGCGTCCCCTTTAAGACAGTTAATAATCCAAATAAATTCCCATAAACCCTGCCAGTTTTCCCACGAATTAGTTCAGCCATATCTGGATTTTTCTTTTGTGGCATAATACTACTTCCTGTTGCAAAACGATCATCAATTTCAATAAATTGAAATTCTTGACTAGACCATAAAATCATTTCTTCACATAAGCGTGATAAGTGCATCATTAGCATAGAACTGTTACTTAAAAATTCAACAATAAAATCTCTATCACTTACTGCGTCTATACTATTTTCGTAAATACTATTAAACCCTAACAATGAAGCACTATATTTACGGTCAATGGGAAAAGTTGTCCCAGCCAATGCTCCAGCACCAAGCGGAGATTGGTTTATACGTTTTAATGATTCCTTATATCGAGTTTTATCCCTCTCAAGCATCCAAAAATAAGCCATTAAATGATGTGCAAAGGATATTGGCTGTGCTCGTTGTAGATGTGTATAACCGGGTATAATCGCGTCAATATGGTGCTCTGCTTGCGTAACAAGTGCAGCTTGGAATTGACAAATTAATAATATAATTTCATTCACATTTTTTTGTAAATATAAATGCATATCCGTTGCTACTTGATCATTTCTACTTCGGCCTGTGTGTAACTTCCCACCCACAGACCCTATCTCTTCAATTAACATTTTTTCAATATTAAGATGAATATCTTCTTCACCCACAGAAAAAGACAATTCATTGTTTAATGCTTTTTGTTGTAATAACAGAAGCCCTTGCTTAATCTTTTGAACATCACCTTCAGGTAATATTCCGCATTTACCTAACATTGTGACATGTGCAAGGCTACCCTCAATGTCTTCTTCTACAAGTTCTTGGTCAAAGGGAATAGAAGCACCGAACTCTTCAACCCATTCCTCAGCTGTTTTTGTAAAACGACCTCCCCAAAGTTTCTTCACACTGTCACCTTCTCATTGTTAACGATACTGCTCACTTTCGTAGGTAACCCCCACAGTGTTATAAAACCGACTGCTGAAGAATGATCAAAGTCATCCTCGGTAGAATAGGTTGCTAATTTTTCATCATATAATGAGTTTGGTGATTTTCTTCCTTCAACGATCGCATGCCCTTTAAATAATTTCACACGTACGATACCGTTCACAAACTGTTGTGTTTCAGCTAAGAATGCTAGTATCGCATCTTTTAATTGTGAAAACCACAATCCATTATAAATTAATTCAGTGAGCTGTTTTTCAATGAGTGGTTTGAAATGTGCCACTTCCTTGACTAATGTTATATCTTCTAGTTCTTTATGAGCTTTTATAAGTGTCATTGCTCCCGGGCACTCATACACCTCCCGAGATTTGATACCGACTAAACGATTCTCAACATGATCGATTCTACCTACCCCATGTTTTCCAGCTAATAAATTCAATTCTAATATAAGTTCAGCTAAGGAATATTTTTTGCCATTTAAAGATACAGGAATCCCCTTCTCAAAGTTAATTTCTACAATATCAGGTATATTTGGTGTATTGTCTATACTAGCTGTTAGTTCGTAAGCCTCTTCTGGAGGAGCTACCCATGGATCTTCTAGCACACCACATTCGTTACTTCTTCCCCAAAGATTTTGGTCGATGGAAAATGGACTATCCAAATTAACCGGTATAGGTATGTTTTTGTTTTTTGCATATGCAATTTCTTCTTCACGAGACCAACTCCAATCTCTAACTGGTGCTAACACTTCCAAATTAGGATTGAGTGCTTTAATAGCCACCTCAAAACGTACTTGATCGTTTCCTTTACCAGTACAACCATGAGCGACCGCAACTGCACCTTCAAGCTCAGCAACTTCTACTAGCTTTTTTGAAATTAGTGGTCTTGATAATGCAGATACTAATGGATATTTCCCTTCATATAACGTATGTGCTTGCATTGATATTAAAGCGTAATCATTTGCAAATTCCTCTTTTGCATCAATGACATATGATTTGATTGCTCCAACCTTTAACGCTTTGTCCTTAATAAATTGAAGATCCTTTCCCTCCCCAACGTCTAAACAACACGCTATAACACTGTACCCATGTTCCTGAAGCCATTTAATTGCTACAGAAGTATCCAAGCCACCTGAATATGCTAAAACAATTTTTTTATTAGTCATTTTAACTCTCCCTAACACTTTTTTGTATATTTATTCTTATTAATTTATATTTATTCATAAATGATAACAGCACTTTTAAAAGATTTCAATAGAATTTTTATAATAAGTACAAAAATTCTCTATTGGATAAAAAGAACTTAGTAATGTACAATAACGATAAGTAACTAGTCTTGGAGGAAGGTTAATGATAGAAAATTTTATAATGGATAAACGTTTAGGAATATCCATTCCTAAACTTCAGAAGAATTGGGAAGACTTTACTAAAAATGATCAGCAAGCAATATTGTTGCATTGGGAGAAGGTTCGAGGGAAAATCCCTGACCGTATTGCAGATTTAGAAAAGATAATAAATAACAAACAAGCAGCACTTGGAAATGAAAATGATTTTCAACGTTCATGCATACTCAATTCAGAAATAGCAGAATTAGCCTCCATTATTAATGATTTATGGCTATGGTATCGAATCAACCAAAATGTAACCGAAAAAATACATGTATAGAGAAAAGCGGAGCAGACTGATCAGACTCGACAAGCACTGGAAGCCATCAAACCGAAGGCGCTTTTTTGCCTTCGGTTTGATGGTTGAAGTGACTAGAGAGGATAGGTGCGCATGTTAGCACTGCAATTAAATAAATACTATAAGTCCTTTCTTATTTCACGGACTACATGACCGAGCTCCGGAAGAATAAGTTTATTCATTGCAAGCTTAACGGCTCCAGAAGAACCAGGAGTAGAAAAAATTGCTGTATCACCTGCTACTCCAGCTATCGCACGTGATAGTATTGCTGCAGAACCGATATCTTCAGTGTAGCTTAACATTCTAAACAATTCCCCAAAACCTACTATCTCCTTGTCTATCATATCTTTAACTGTTTCAATAGTCACATCTCGTCTTGCAATCCCGGTGCCGCCATTTGTGAGAATAACATCAATATCTTGTCGATCACACCCATCTATTATTGAACGTTGAATAAGCTCCTGATCATCCTTCACGATGTCATAATCAACAACTTTATGACCACCATCCTTTAATAAAGAGATCATTAATTGTCCACTTTTATCTGTCATTTTATCTCTCGTATCACTAATTGTAATCACTTTACATCTAACCAGCTTTGGGGCCTCTTTTTTATGTTCTATTGTGCTCATAAAGGATTCCCACCTTTCTTATGTAGGTATGAGTATTGGTAATATTTTTGTGCAAAGGTTGTAACATTTCTAGTTAATTGATAGTTTATACCCGCACCAATCGCTATACCGACAATTGGTATTCCTTGAATCATTTTTCTACGGAAAAAGTAAATCATCATTGTTTTTAGTATCTGTTTAAGAGGTTGGTCCAGCCACTCTTCATTAATTAGGTTTTCATTCCCTTCATAAAAAAATGACTGAGTTGAATTTTCTATTTCGTTCAACAAATTCCCCCATGCATTGCCTTGTAATCTTTTTGGAAGTGTCGCACCGTGAAATACCTTCAATGCTGTCATCATTTCGGAAGGTGTATTTATTTCATTGCCATATGACATCGCAATTAATTGAACTGCTCTTAAGTTAATAATTAACATAAGAGGTAAATCAATTCCTAAAAACGGTGCTCCTCCTGTACCAGTAACCCCACCTTGGACAAAAGAATACAATCTACTCTTGGCAACTTGCTGTTCACATAAATATGTAAGCTGATCTATGGATAATGTTTGTAAATCCGATAATTGATTTATGTCTTCATCAAATAACCTTGCAGAAGTAATGATTTGTTCTCTCGTATCTATTTGTGGCTGTGATCCTTGAATCATTGCATGTAAATGAAATAACCAGTTATCCATCTTTACAAAAAACTCTGTTCTTATATCATCAGGAAGAAGTTGAAAAGATTTATGCAGCCATTTATCATATAATAATTCAAAGTCTGTCGGGTTCATTTGAGAGAATCGACTTTCCCAAGCAATTATATCATTTAAAACTTGTTGTTCACGATCAGTCACTGTCATCTTATTCCTCCTATTTCCAAACTTAGCCTTTTATTATTATAACATGCTTACTAATTAAGAAAAGCGAAGCCGACTGTCAGACTCGACAAGCGTTGGAACCTTTACGACAGAAGACGCTTTTTGTCTTCTGATGTAAAGGTGAAACGACTCGAGAGGCTAGGAGGCGGAGCTAGACAACAAGAAAAGCGCATGCGCCTTGATCATCCCCAACAAGCACTGGAAGCATTTCACATGAAGGCGCTTTTTGCCTTCGGGTGAAATGGTGAAGTGAC
>NZ_JAXBME010000035.1 GCF_033963835.1 Cytobacillus sp. IB215665 | reverse complement strand
ACTTAAAATCCTGCGGTAGGTGACTACCGTGCCGGTTCAAGTCCGGCCCTCGGCACCATTTATTATTATAGTAGTATTTGCCGGTGTGGCGGAATTGGCAGACGCGCACGACTCAAAATCGTGTTCCTTCGGGAGTGTCGGTTCGACCCCGACCACCGGTATTGTAAAAGAAAGTTAATATACATACATTCAGACGATGACTCTTACTGAGTTCATCGTCTTTTTATGTTTCATTGTACTGATCTCGGTACTAAAGGTCTTACGCATAGGGGGCTTTATATTACTTTCATTTTTGAAAGACTTAGGGGGCGATACCTTCTGACTTCCTCGATTTGATGGCACAGTGGGATTATTAAAGACACTAACACGCTAACACATAATTAATATAAACGATTTAACCACAGTTTAGAAATTGATAATTGAGATGGGGATGTTATTCAGATTACGAGTATTTATATATCGTTTGTTAAGTTGGTGTGAATGCTATATCAGTTATAGTACCAATTGTTGGAACAGTAGCAATAACTGAGTGTGTTTTTACATCAACGACTTTTATTCGACCTGCATTTATATAGGCGAATTTTCCATCTGGTGTAAACCTTACTAAATATGAAGTACTTAAGACGGGAACACTAGCAATTACCGAATGAGTTTTTGTATCTATAACTGACACATTATTAGAATTTCCGCTCGTCACATAAAGAAGTTTCCCGTCTGGCGTAACTGCTAATGATCCTGGATTACGTTCTACGGTTATTGTTGCAATGACTGAATGAGTTTTCGTATCTATAACCGATACGCTTTCTGAGTTGAAGTTTGCGATGTAAGCAAGTTTTCCGTTCGGATCAATAGCTAATACAAAAGGTCTAATTCCTACTGGAATAGTGGCAATAACTGAATAAGTTTTCGTATCGATGACTGAAACAGTTGATAGTTCATTCCCGTTGTTATTAGTCACATAAGCAAGTTTGCCATCTGGAGTAAACTTGATATCATCTGGACTTCCGTCAACATTCACTGTTGCAATTATCGAATGCGTATTTATATCGATAACCGAAACACTGTTGGAGCTAAAGTTTGTAATATACGCAGTTTTATCATCAGGTGAAATAGCTACATTTTGTGGTTCTTGTCCGACAGTAACCGTTGCGATAACAGAATAAGTCTTCGTATCAATGACTGATACAGCGTCACTAGTATTATCACTGTTTGCGACATAAGCAATCTTTCCATCTGCTGTAATCGCTATTCCTAATGGAGACAATCCTACATCTATAGTTGTCATAACAGAATGGGTCTTAACATCGATTACTGCTACGCTATTATCTCCCGTATTTGTGACATAAGCAATTTGTCCATCTGGTGTAAATGCGATAAAGTTTGGTGTATCACCAACTGATATCGTTGCAATTACGGTGTGCATTTTCGTATCAATGACTGATATATTATCGTTTGCACCTCTATTTGCTACATAAGCCAATACCATCGTACGTACCTCCTTTTAATCATATGTTCCAGTGTATGCTGAAAGTTTTGATGTGATAATGGAAATAGTCCATTCTTAATTGAGCAGATAAACTGTCTGTTCACCACGAAAAGAGGCTAAATACTCATATTTCACACAGAGTTAACATTGTTATTTCAAAGTGTGAGTATTCTATTTGAGTGATGTTGATGCATAGGATTAATAGCAAGGGTTCTTAATATTAAAGGACTTATTCAGACGAAGGATTGGATATTGTAGTGGACAAATATGATGTGAAAAGATATGTGGTTTTCTAGAGAGTTGCCTAATGGGTAAAAATGGACGAAAATAAATTATAACTTTTTTCGAATACACTATTGCATAATTCGACATAAGCTGATAAGATAATATTTGTCCCAGTTAATGAGTCTTACACAACGGACATTTAGCGGATGGAAAAACTTTATATGCGGGTGTAGTTTAGTGGTAAAACCTCAGCCTTCCAAGCTGATGTCGTGAGTTCGATTCTCATCACCCGCTCCAATACATATGATCACAACGCAGTGTTTCGTTTAAAGAAAACGAAGCATTGCGTTTTTATTTTATATTAAAATAATGTGATTCTTATAAAAAAATGAGCTACTATTATTTGATAAGATGTGATTTGGAAAACATATAAATACTAGAAAATAAAAAGGAGGTATTTGGTATGGATATCCAAGTTTTAAAAGAAGAAGTTATACAATATGCACACAAGATAGGAATAGACAAAATTGGTTTTGCAAGTACAAACGTTTTTTCACATTTAAAGGATCGGTTATATGAGCAGCAAGCGCTTGGATTCCAATCGGGATTTGAAGAAAGTGACATTGAAAAAAGAACTAACCCTCATTTATTATTACCGAAGGCTAAATCGATCATTTCAATTGCATTGGCCTACCCCTCAAAGATGAAAAAGACACCTAGAAGCACTAAAATGGAGCGTAGAGGAATTTTTTGTAGAGCTTCATGGGGTAAAGATTATCACTATATTTTAAGGGAGCGTTTGTTCAAGTTAGAAAGCTTTATTAAAGAAAGGGTACCTAATGTAGAGTGTAAGTCTATGGTAGATACAGGAGAATTATCTGACCGTGCAGTAGCTGAGCGAGCAGGAATTGGCTGGAGTGGGAAGAACTGTGCAATTATAACACCTGAGTTTGGTTCATTTGTTTATCTAGGTGAATTAATAACAAATATTCCATTTGAACCCGATCAACCAATAGAAGAGCGCTGTGGATCTTGTAATAAGTGTGTAGAAGCATGTCCGACTGGAGCATTAGTTCAAGGTGGCCAGCTGGATTCATCGAAATGTATTGCTTTCTTAACCCAAACAAAAGGATTTTTAGCTGAAGAGTATCGTGTGAAGATTGGCAACCGTTTATATGGTTGTGATACTTGCCAAATGGTATGTCCAGAAAATAAAGGGAAGGATTTTCATGTCCATGCTGAAATGGAACCTGATCCAGAAATTGCAAAACCGTTATTAAAGCCATTATTAAATATGAGTAATAGAGAGTTTAAGGAAAAGTTTGGGCACGTTTCTGGATCTTGGAGAGGGAAAAAACCAATTCAGAGAAATGCTATCATTGCATTGGCACATTTTAAGGATGAATCTGCAATTCCTGATTTATTAAAGTTAGTTACTGATGATCCCCGTCCTGTAATACGTGGGACTGCTGTATGGGCATTAGGAAAAATCGCAAAACATGATATTTTGTCACAACTTAATAAAACTAAAGAACAAGAGAATGATCCAGATGTTTTAAATGAATACGAAAAATTATTTTATTCTCTTTCATAATTAATGCAGTCTTTTACTTTTTTGTTATCTGGCTAATAATTTATACTTCACCACATATGGTAGTAATGAAGGCTTATAGGTGGTGATTATTTGAAACGGAGCATTCATTTATTAGTGAAAGATAGAATTGACTGCTATGTAAATAAAAACAGCACGAAATTCAATGTTCTTAGTGAAAGAGAACAACAAGCTCTCAAAAGAAAACAAGCTCTTTGTAATAAGAGATCAGTAGAAGTGTTAAAATGTAATGTTAAAGGAAAAATACTTGGAAAAAAACAAATTGCTGGCAGTACGAGTATTAATTATGTCTTACACTATAGAAGTTTGATGAAACAGGGAGATTTTTTTTACATTGAAGAAATTTGTGAACATAGAATTGCTTCCTTTCTGTTAAATGAACTTATTAATGATTTTGAAGATAACAATTTTGTAAGTAAGCAAGAACATGTACCTTTGGATAGAAATCATTCTGATGCAACGAGAAAAACATTTCAATATGATCGGCTAGAAGCTGTTCGATATGCTGAAACTTGGTGGAACAGTTATAATGTAAAGTATAAAAAATTTGAAGTAGATTGTACAAATTTTGTTTCACAATGTTTGCATGCAGGTGGAGCTCCTTTAGTTGGATATCCTAATCGTTCAAATGGGTGGTGGATGGCGGGGAATAGTTGGAGCTATAGTTGGTCTGTAGCACATTCATTAAGATGGTATTTATCCGGTGCAAATGCAGGTTTACGTGCAGTTGAAGTTGAATCTGCAAAGGATTTATCACAAGGAGATATTATATGCTACGATTTTGAGGGTGATGGAAAATTCGATCATACGACGATAGTAGTTGCAAAAGACAAAGAAAGTTATCCTTTGGTTAATGCACATACGGAGAATAGTAGAATGAGATACTGGTCATATGAGGACTCTACTGCTTATACCCCTAATATTAAATATAAATTTTTTCATATTGTTGGAGACAGCTGATTTTTTAAAATTTTGGTATAATAATATAGAATTTTATGTTTGAGGTGAGATAATTTTGGGAATACATGTTGTACTATATCAACCAGAAATACCAGCTAATACAGGGAATATTGCTCGCACATGTGCTGCAACTGATACGACATTACATTTAATCCGCCCATTAGGGTTTTCAACTGATGACAAGATGCTTCGTCGGGCCGGACTAGACTATTGGCAATTCGTAAATATTCATTATTACGACTCATTACAAGAAATTTTTGATAAGCATGAAAATGGACACTTTTATTTTATTACGAAATTCGGTAAAAAGGCACATACAGACTTTGACTATAGTGGTCAAGATACTGATCATTTTTTTGTGTTTGGTCGTGAAACGAATGGTTTACCAGATGAAATAATTAAAAACAACATGGACTATTGTTTACGTTTACCTATGAATGATAATGTACGTTCATTAAACTTATCGAATACAGCAGCAATTCTTGTGTATGAAGCATTACGTCAGCAAGAATATCCAGGCTTGTCGTAACAAATAAAAAATGACCTTCACAGTAATGTTGTGGAGGTCATTTTTTAATTGGCTGATTTTACGAACATAGACTTTGGTACGTATACATATAACATTCGAACGTATCTTTTCATAAATACTTAGCTGTTTCAGTTCATTTACGAAAAGAGTCTTTTAATTAAACTTGAAAGGTATTGTAAAAGGTCCTTTCAAAAAAATTAATTTTTAGCACCTGGTTTATCATCATACCCCGCTGTAAATATTGCTGATAAAAAAGCAACCATCACAAGTAAAATTAGAACTAAACGCATTAGTATATCCTCCTTCAGTACTATAAATGTGCCTATAAACTTACGATATTTTTATTATAACTTATCAGACAAGATGTGTGAATGAAAAGTATGATTAATCAGTCCAATTTATAAAATGCTTTATAAAGGACTTCTTACTGATATATTAGCCTAATTATCGTTTATTAATCATGCTATAGGTTATCCTCGCATACAGTATATTAATCATGGTACATGAAATTTTGAGGAGGTCCTTTATGGATATTTTAAAGAAAATTGAAACGTACAGAGAGGAAGAACAGCGGCTTAAATGGGAAGGTACCTTCGCGGATTATTTAGATATTTTAAAAGAAAAACCATATGTAGCACAATCTGCTCACTCTAGAGTGTACAATATGATTAAAGATGCAGGAATAGAAGATGTAAATGGAAGTAAACATTATAGATTTTTTAGTCATAAATTATTCGGTTTAGAAGAAGCATTGGAGAGACTAGTAGAAGAATATTTTCATCCTTCAGCAAAACGTCTAGATGTCCGTAAACGTATATTATTATTAATGGGTCCTGTAAGTGGAGGGAAATCAACACTAGTAACCATTTTGAAAAGAGGGCTTGAAGCATATTCTCATACTGACCGAGGAGCAATTTATGCAATTAAAGGGTGCCCGATGCATGAAGACCCACTACACCTGATTCCGCATCATCTTAGGGAAGATTTTTTTGATGAATATGGAATTAGAGTCGAAGGGAACTTATCGCCCCTTAATATGATGAGATTGGAAGAAGAATACGGTGGTCAAATTGAAAATGTATTAGTGGAACGAATATTCTTTTCTGAAGATAAGCGTACTGGTATTGGAACATTTAGTCCTTCTGATCCGAAATCACAAGATATAGCTGATTTAACTGGAAGTATTGATTTTTCGACAATAGCTGAATTTGGCTCAGAATCAGACCCTCGGGCATATAGGTTTGATGGGGAGTTAAATAAAGCAAACAGAGGAATGATGGAATTTCAAGAAATGCTGAAGTGTGATGAGAAATTTTTATGGCATTTATTATCTCTTACACAAGAAGGAAACTTCAAGGCTGGTCGTTTTGCACTAATAAGTGCAGATGAATTAATTGTTGCACATACGAACGAAACTGAGTATAGGTCATTTATTTCTAATAAGAAAAATGAAGCCTTACATTCTCGTATTATTGTTATGCCTGTACCATACAATTTAAAGGTTTCTGAGGAAGAGCATATTTATACAAAAATGATTAGAGAGAGCGATGTTGCTAACGTTCATATTGCACCGCATACTTTACGTGTAGCTGCAATGTTTACAATCTTAACAAGGCTTAAGGAACCGAAAAAAAATGATATTGATTTAGTTAAAAAAATGCGGTTGTATGATGGAGAATCAGTGGAAGGCTTTAACCCTATAGATGTGGAAGAATTGAAGAAAGAGTATCCAGATGAAGGAATGAGTGGGATTGATCCGAGGTATGTAATCAATCGAATATCATCAACAATTATTAGAAAAGAAGTGCCAGCTATTAATGCATTGGATGTTCTTAGGTCCTTAAAAGAAGGCTTAGATCAGCATCCATCGATATCAAGCGAAGAACGTGAGAAGTTTTTAAATTATATCTCTATTGCTCGCAAAGAATATGACGAAATAGCGAAAAAAGAAGTACAAAAAGCCTTTGTTTATTCATATGAGGAATCAGCTAAGACGCTGATGGATAATTATTTAGATAATGTTGAAGCGTATTGTAATAAAAATAAACTTCGAGACCCATTAACGGGTGAAGAAATGAATCCAGATGAAAAGCTAATGCGTTCAATCGAAGAGCAAATTGGCATTTCGGAAAATGCTAAAAAAGCTTTCAGAGAAGAAATTCTCATTCGAATTTCTGCGTATGCTCGCAAAGGGAAAAGATTTGAATATAATTCTCATGAACGTTTACGTGAAGCTATTCAGAAGAAATTATTTGCAGACTTAAAAGATGTAGTCAAAATAACAACATCAACGAAAACACCAGATGAACAACAATTGAAGAAGATTAACGAAGTTGTTGCAAGGTTAGTTGATGAACATGGCTATAATTCTACATCAGCAAATGAATTACTGCGTTATGTTGGTAGCTTGTTAAATAGATAAATGACTTAAATAAAACGTAAAATTCATTATTGAATTTTACGTTTTATTTTGAATAATAAATCCATACGTTAAGGTGGACAATATTTAAGTAGCTTTAATGTAAATCTTATTTCAATAGTATACACAAAGAGGAAAATATTAAGAGAAATATTTATAAGCTTCTAATATAAAACTTAACGCACTTAAAATATGGCATAGTGAGAGGAACTTTAAGGTATGTAGACCTAAGTACAGTTTCATCAGGGACATGACGCACTGTACTTAGGGTGTATGAAATCAGAAAAAGTTTTGACATAAATTTTGACATGTTTTTAGGAAGGTGGCTTACCAATCCATCTTCTTATTTAATTATAGTAAATGATAAGTTGATATGTACATGTAAAATTGGTGGATGTAAACACAATCATTTCCTTATAAAGTAGTTTTTCCTAATACTATTGCGGAGACATTTATCTAACCTGATAACATGTATTAATGGCATTAACTGAATTACTACTTGTTTACTCATGGTTATGAACGATTTAACTTCACCACTGACTACGAACAATAAATTCACAGGGTGCTATATATTGAACTTCTTTATACCAAAGTTAAGGTGATAGCAGGTTTACTAACGATAGTCCGAAAGAATTTCTTTTCTAATCAATATTAATGAAAAACGTAATCAACGATTATCCCCATAGTAGAAACTATATGGTTAGATAACCGTTAATTATGAATGATAAAAGTACATCATTGAAAATGACATAGCAGTGTGGTAATAACATCTTAACCTAACATAGTGGCTACTTGTATAAAGCTAGATTTCGTGGGGCTAGCCCCCGACTCAATAATTTAGATGAAATAGAATGTATTTAAGGTATTTGAACGAGTTCATTGAAACCTGCGTAATATTTGAAGTAATTGAATAGATTCATTACTGGATGTTTTGCGGCGGATTTTGCTACTGGATAAATGCTGGATAATCATCTAAAAAGGTGAGAGGGAGTTTCCCCTATCACTCTCTAATTTCAAAATGGAATGATCTGCTATATATACTTACGAAACAATTATGAAACCTTTCTAATAATTGTACACTTGCTTTGATAATTTCTTACCTGTTTGAAGCAGAAACTTGACCCTTTCTAAGCACCAGTCTATTGTTAACATAGAACTTTTTCCATAGGAGTTTAGGTCTGCAATTATTTTAGAATCTATGATGCATACAGGAACATAGTCACTTTTATTAACTAGTTCCTTTATTATTGATTGGTTAGAAGTAGCTACATAATGAAATTCTTTTTTATGTTCTAAAAGCCAATGATCTTGAGTTGTGTCACAAACTAAAATAGCACGTACGACACCCTCGATAAATTCTATTTCTTCAACTAATTGTCTTATCTTTACCCCTTCTTTCTTGTATCTACACACAACAATGGAAAATTATACATAACTAATAGGTATTTAGTCTTGTATTTAATTAAAATGTCATAAAATGTTCAAAAATTAATAAGTATAAGTTTTTAAATAGTTTGATTATCCTTCCAATCGAAAGCTATTAACGTGGTATTTTTGTTTTGTCAAATAAGCATGAAGTATCGGCCTCAGTCAATGATGTAGATAGGATTATCCAACAGATAGAACCTGAAATAGAGTTCAACAGAAAGAACATCATATCCCAGGGATTCTTTTGCTCTCGTAGATAAAAATGGAACGGTAATTTGATAAAATGAGAGATTTATTAATCTATTGTAGCTACATATATATTATTAACCTTTTTAATGAAAAGGAATTTCAAGCAACAAGCAATGTAAATAATGCCAAATGAAAAAACTTTAAGATTTGAGTGTCTAGACCCGAATCTTAAAGTTTTTTACATGATTTTTAAATTTAATCTTTTTATTTACGCAGACAAACTTTGATCATGCGCAAGCTTTTTTGTACCAAATAAAAATGTACTTAATGTAAGCACTGAGAAAATCACAAAGTAAATGAGTAAAACTGAAGTGTTTGACCATATGAAGCCAGTATCATTAAGTGAAATAATAGACTTAAATCCAGCATTTGTATATGTTAATGGGAGGAGTTCACTCAAATTTCGTAAATTCTCTGGTAACATATCAATAGGTAGGTTAGCGCCAGTTATTGATAACTGAAGAACGATAAAAACAAACGCTAGGAAACGTCCAACATTTCCAGCAAGAGATACAAGGAAGAAGATAATCGTCATGAATGTTAAACTAACGAATATAGTAAATAATATGAATGAGACAACGTTTACTACATTCAGCTGTAAGAATAGTATCGTAACGATGGAAACTAATAATCCCTGGACTACTGAAAATAATGTCAACGTCATAAATTTACTAGCAAACAAGCTTATGGCTGATGTTGGTAGCTCTGGCTCAGATGGCTTTTTAAAGTCTATGATGAAAGACATCATTAAGATACCTACAAAAAGCGCAAGAGATATGATATATGGAGCAGTAGAATCACGGTAGTATTCGAAGCCGCTTACTTTCTCT
Source organism: Cytobacillus sp. IB215665 (assembly GCF_033963835.1). Classification (NCBI taxonomy): domain Bacteria; kingdom Bacillati; phylum Bacillota; class Bacilli; order Caryophanales; family Bacillaceae; genus Cytobacillus; species Cytobacillus sp. IB215665. Next base: position 4,945 of record NZ_JAXBME010000035.1, on the reverse strand, counting down.
TCAACAAGTTGCACAGGTGATGAAAACATTGCAATATTTTTATCCGAAGCATTGATGCTAGTAGTTTGTTGAGCACCTTCTTCAAGTCCTAATGCTAGCTCCTTGCTGCCCTCTTCAATTTGGCCAGCACCCGCATCTAGTTGTAATACACCGTTTGTTAAATCGTCCCAACCTGATTGTACGCTTTGATTACCTTCATTAAGTAGTTGCATATTACTATTAATGATAGTTGTACCTTCTGTTAGTGTTTTCCATCCAGTATTAACATCATTGTTGCCTATCCTAATCATTGAAGCTCCACTATGAATAGAAGATAAGTTATTTATTATTGAACTCCAAGATGAACTTACAATAGCTGTTCCATCGGCAATTTGTTTAGCTCCTGCATCTAAATCTAAAACACCATTATTTACTGCTTCTTGACCAATTATTAACTCACCAAGTCCTGCCTCTAATTGTTTTACACTTGGTGCAGCTTCGTCTAGTCCTTGAGCAACTAGATCAGCTCCAGGCTTCAGCTTAGTTTGGGTGTCATTCACCAATTCATTAATGCCTGCTGATATTCCGTTACTTAGTGCTAGTATAGTTGTGAAGTTTTCATCAGAATTAAGATTATGAGTGGCATTGTAAGCTTCTAGGAGAGTAAGTAGAGTTTGCATATTTTCTGCTAAATCTTTTGTTCCTGCAATAATACCATTGATACCATTAGCGACTTCCTGACTTCCAGGTGCAAGTAGTTCCATACCACTATTTAAACTCACACTTCCGTTATATGCATCATTTAACCCTTGGAGGATTTGTGGAGTATAATCTGCAAGCTCTTGACTACCATTTGCTAACATTTCTCCACCCTCAGCTAATACATCGATCTGCGCAGAGCCCTGTTTAATTGTAGTTAGTAATAATCCTATCGCGTCTTCAAGGTCCTTTGATCCACTAGCTAATTCATCAATACTTCCCTGCTTTGAAATTAAAGATGTTAACAATTGCTGTGTACCGGCTTCAAGCTCTTGTGAACCAGCAGCTAATTGATTAATTTCTGGAGCTTTTTGTTGTAAAGAAGATAGCATTGACCCTGTTCCTTCACGTAATTCCATTGAACCAGAATATAATTGATCTGAGCCTTCTGCAGCAGATTCAAAACCACTTGATATTTCACCAAGCTGCGCAAAAAGACTTTGTGTATAAATCTCAGTTATTTTATTCCCGAGTTGCTCCCGAATTTTTTCTGTAGCTCCACTTGTTACTTGAGCAGCTGTAAAGTTCAAGCCTTCATTTTGGTAATAAAGGAGTTCAGGTACCCTAGGGCTCTCAGTTAGTACTGTTGTAATTCTTTGAGAGAAATCTTCAGGAATTTCAATAACCATGTAATAATCTTGATTTGTTAACCCTTTATGAGCTAATTCTTCATTAACAAAGTGAAAGCCCAGTGTCATGCTTTGCTTCATATCAGCGACTAATTCTTCACCAATATTAATAGGCTCATCACCTGACATGGCACCTTTGTCCTTATTGACGACAGCAACAGGTAAATTTGACATATAATCATATGGTCCCCATGTAGATGAAAGTAGGATGGCTACGTAAACAATAGGAACGAGAAGTACAAGGATGACAGATAATAACATCCCCTTTTTACTAGTTAACTTTCCAAGATCAGTTACCAGTAATTTAAATGCATTCATTTAATCCCCCCTAAATATAAATGTATATATAAAAAAGAAACTGAATGATTATTATTAACTGAATATTCAATCAGTTTCTAATGATTCATATATTCTTTGGCTAAACTCATTAATCCTGCTAAATTATACAAGTTTAAACATTTTTTCTTCTCTTTTTACATTCAGTAATTATAAGTATGCAAGCTATATCAACGTTTTTCTCTTACTTCCTTTAAACACGATTTGCAGGACTTGTCTAATTTTAATAGATATGTACCTATTTAGCTGAAATATTTGTCAATAATTCATCCTTACTGCATATGATAGAGTAACCAACCTTTCTAATGAGAAAAAAAGCACTATGATACGTTATGCAGGCAATGCGAATTTTGTGAATGGATTTTTCAGATTGTTAAAAAATTAAATAGGGGGATTAACAATGTCAGCAAAAAATGTGCGATCGTTTGTGGTTTCACGTGAAGATTGGTCCCTCCATCGTAAAGGACATGATGACCAGCAAAGGCATCAAGAAAAAGTACAAGAAGCAATTCGTAACAATTTGCCAGATTTAATAACAGAAGAAAGTATTGTCATGTCAAATGGACGGGAAGTAATAAAAATCCCAATTCGTTCATTAGATGAATATAAAATTCGATACAATTATGATAAGAATAAGCATACTGGTCAAGGAGATGGAGAGAGTAAAATTGGTGATGTAATTGCACGTGATGGTACACCTTCCAAAAAAGGTGCAGGTAAAGGGCAAGGGGCTGGTGATCAGCCAGGAGAGGATTATTACGAAGCAGAAGTTTCTTTAATGGAATTAGAACAAGCGCTATTTAAAGAGTTAGAGCTTCCTAACTTAAAGCAAAAAGATCAAGATGAAATTGTTATTGATAAAATAGAATTTAATGACATAAGACGGACTGGTCTAACTGGAAACATTGATAAAAGAAGAACGATGCTCTCCGCCTATAAAAGAAATGCAATGCAAGGTAATCCAAGTTTTCATCCTATATATCGAGAAGATATAAAATATAAAACATGGAATGAAGTTATAAAACATGAGTCAAAAGCGGTTGTCATTGCAATGATGGATACGAGTGGAAGTATGGGAATTTGGGAAAAGTATATGGCTCGTAGCTTTTTCTTCTGGATGACCCGTTTTTTGAGGACTAAATATGAAACAGTTGAATTAGTATTCATTGCCCACCATACAGAAGCAAAAGTTGTTTCTGAAGAGGATTTCTTTTCGAAAGGAGAGAGTGGAGGAACAATTTGTTCTTCAGTTTACCGTAAAGCACTTGAAGTAATTGATAATAAATATAACCCGGCTCTATACAACATTTATCCATTTCATTTTTCAGATGGAGATAATCTTACTTCCGATAACGCGAGATGTGTTAAGCATGTGAAAGAGCTTATGGAGATATCAAATATTTTCGGGTATGGTGAAGTGAATCAGTATAACCGTCACTCCACATTAATGTCAGCTTATAAAAATATAAAAGATGAAAAGTTCAGGTACTATATTTTAAAACAAAAAGCTGATGTATTCCATGCGATGAAAAGTTTTTTTAGAAAAGAAGAGGAAAAATTGTATGCATAACTGTAGGAAGTCAGCTGAGAGGCTGACTTTTTATATGGGATTTAATACAGAAGTAACAAGATTAATGCATGTACTTCATTGATTGGTAAACGAAGAAAAAGGTGACCTGTAACAGGAATAAACAAATACACCATCATCTTGAATGACAATGATTATTTATTAAAGTCATTACGTGGCTCCAATCATATTAAAAGATCACAAGCATGGAAAATTCTAAATGAAGCAGCAAAAGAGGTTGGGGTGTCTGAGTGTGGATGTCATTCAACGCGAAAGACGTTCGGATACTTCTTTAACAAGAAATATAAGGATATAGCTTTACTTCAAGAAATATTTAACCACAGTCACCCTTCTGTTACCTTGAGGTATATCGGTATTAGTCAAGACCTTGTGGATGAAGCTGTGGATGATTTTAGCTTATAAAACTGATTTTGTATTGTGGTTACTAAAAATTAATTAGATTGTTTATGTTAATTCTGCTACAAAAGCCAATTTTCCATCGGGCGTGAAAGCAATCCTTCCTAATTGGAGATCTATAGGAATAGTAGCAATCACACTATGAGTTTTCACATCGATGACTGATATTTTAACATCATCTTCATTAGTAACATAAGCGATTTTCCCATCAGGTGTGAAGGCGACATCAAATGGACCTTTCCCAACTTGAACAGTAGCAATGACGCTATGAGTTTTAACATCGATGACTGATACTGTGGCATTAAATGCATTAGTGACATAAGCGAGTTTCCCATCTGGCGTGAAGGTGACATCAAATGGTACTTGCCCAACCATAACAGTAGTAATGACGCTATGAGTTTTAACATCGATGACTGATACTGTGGCATTAAATGCATTAGTGACATAAGCGAGTTTCCCATCTGGCGTGAAGGCGACATTGAAAGGAGCTTGCCCAACCATAACAGTAGCAATGACACTATGAGTTTTCACATCAATCACAGATACTGTATTATCTGATTGGCTAGAAGATCCATTATTAGTGGCATAAGCGATTTTTCCGTCTGGTGTAAAGGCGACATCAAATGGAGCTTGCCCAACCATAACAGTAGCAATGACACTATGAGTTTTCACATCGATGACTGTAACAGTATTACTTTGTTTAGAGGCACTATTAATCACGTAAGCGATTTTGCCATCAGGTGTGAAGGCGACAACATTTGGGTTGAGGCCAACCATAATAGTAGCAATGATGCTATGAGTTTTCACATCGATGACTGTAACAGTATTACCTTGTTCAGAGGCACTATTAATCACGTAAGCGAGTTTTCCATCAGGTGTGAAGGCGACATCAATTGGACCTTGCTCAATCAGAATAGTAGCAACCACTTTAAGAGTTTTCACATCAATAACTGATACAATATCATCATCAAGATTTGTAACATAAGCCAGCTTACCATCTGGCGTGACAGAAACACCTGAAATGCCTGCTGGTAACAAAGTAACGATAACTCTATGAGTGCTCACATCAATAACAACAGTAGCCACCAAATCACCTCTTCAAAATTATTATTATTACCATAATATGAGGAGAGTTGTTGAACAATAATTAAAATTGGAATTTAGACTGATTACCATTAAAGATAATGAAGATTTTAGGAAACTCAAGAGTAAATATGTTTAGTTAGAAGTGAAGGCAATACTTCTAGGAGTGCTACCA
>NZ_JAXBME010000034.1 GCF_033963835.1 Cytobacillus sp. IB215665 | reverse complement strand
ATGGTAGTTGGGGGTTTCCCCCTGTGAGAGTAGGACGTTGCCAGGCAATTAAAAAACACAGAGCAGTTCTCTGTGTTTTTTGCTGTCTTGTTTTCTCACTGCCTTTTTAAGATAAGGTACGAGTTTATTGTTGGTAATTCTTATTTATATGTGTTTTTCAATAAGAATTGTAAAAGTAGAAATGGTGCTTTAGTAGTTGTAATGCTCAAAAACCTTTGGATAAATGGGAAATCGTTACTTGCGTATGAATGCAATAATTCATTCCACCATTCTGTCTCGTATCGACAAATCATGCTTAAATTGTATAGTAATAAATAATGAACCATAATTTCAGATATGTTATTAGGTCGTTCTCGATTAATTACAAAATAATAAGTTTCATTTGTCATATGATATTTCAATGGCATGCATGTTAAAGGATGTAATGATTCGCTATCGTCCATTGTAAAGGTGATAGTGTCTTGGTTTTGATATTGTTTATCAATATGTAGTTTATATGGGATAGTATGATTAATATGTTCTGTAAAGCGATTATAAGTCATATGCAACACGTCTAAAATGTCTTTTGGGAATGTTAAGTGCTGGTCTGATTTGTGAGCAACTGTACAGCTATTCAGCTTGTTGTTGGTCATTTCAAAAAGATCATATAACTCAGGGACTTCTTTTAATAATGAAATCATTGAAAACTTCTCTCCCTCAAGATGTTTCATGTGAAACATTTTGTCGGAAAAACAAGAAAACAACCCATTTTTTTGAACTTTTACTTCATCAAATAAAAACTCATAGCTTTGTTTTTTTCTTTTTCGTGTTGATACACCATGAGCTAATACCGAAGTGGTTTCAGGATATTGTGGGTCAACTGTTAATAAACATGCTTTAAGTAACTGTACCATCCCGTAAAATAACAAAACCGGTTGTATAGAGAATGGTGCTTGAGAAGCAAGTTGATAATAGTTTTTCCCATGTTCTATATAGTAAATGAATGGGTAACAATTCTCGTAGCTCCTTTTTTCATTTTCAATCACCTTTAATTTAGTATAACTTTGATTTAAAAAATCTCTGACCGTTACTGCAGAAAAAAATGAAGAAAATGATTGCCATACGTCTTTACTACTTATCAATTGTCTTCCTCCATTACATAAGTATATATTTGAAAATTCTAACTTATCTTTACTTCCTTGACAGTAGTTTATCCAGTTGATACTCTACTAATAATATTTTTTTCTATTAAAAGGGGGACTTGATGTTGTGGGAATCAAAATTTGTTAAAGAAGGTTTAACGTTTGATGATGTATTATTAGTTCCAGCTAGATCAGAAGTGTTACCTAGAGAAGTAAACTTACAAGTTCAGCTTACAAAAAAAATAACGTTGAACGTGCCAGTGATTAGTGCAGGAATGGATACAGTTACAGAAGCCGAAATGGCAATTGCTATGGCGCGCCAAGGTGGAATGGGTATTATTCATAAGAATATGTCAATTGAACAACAAGCTGAGCAAGTTGATAAGGTAAAACGATCTGAAAGTGGTGTTATTTCAGACCCGTTTTTTTTAACTCCTGAACATCAAGTGTATGATGCAGAACATTTAATGGGGAAATACCGTATTTCAGGTGTTCCGATCGTCAATAATAACGAGGAGCAAAAACTTGTAGGTATAATTACAAACCGTGATTTACGTTTTATCCAAGACTATTCTATGTTAATTTCTGATGTTATGACAAAGGAAGAACTGGTAACTGCTCCAGTTGGGACGACATTAGAAGAAGCTGAGAATATACTACAGCATCACAAAATTGAGAAATTACCTCTTGTAGATAATCTAGGAGTACTAAAAGGTTTAATTACGATCAAAGACATTGAAAAGGTTATTGAGTTTCCTAATTCAGCAAAAGATAAACAAGGGCGTTTATTGGTAGGGGCTGCTGTCGGTGTTACAGCTGATACAATGCTTCGTGTGGAAGCATTAGTGAAAGCAAGTGTTGATGTCATTGTTGTTGATACTGCCCACGGTCATTCAATCGGGGTGTTAGATACAGTTAAGAAGATTCGTCAAACTTATCCAGAATTAGATATTATTGCTGGAAATGTTGCAACAGCTGAGGCTACAAAGGACTTGATTGAAGCAGGTGCAAATGTAGTTAAAGTAGGAATAGGACCAGGTTCCATTTGTACAACTCGTGTAGTAGCTGGAGTTGGTGTACCACAAATTACTGCAATTTATGATTGTGCCACTGAAGCTAGAAAACACGATGTCGCGATTATTGCAGATGGTGGAATAAAATATTCAGGAGATATTGTTAAAGCTTTGGCTTCTGGTGGGCATGTGGTCATGTTAGGTAGTCTGCTTGCGGGTGTAACTGAAAGTCCAGGAGAGACAGAAATATTCCAAGGCCGTCGATTTAAAGTTTATCGTGGAATGGGATCTGTTGGAGCGATGGAAAAAGGTAGTAAAGATCGTTATTTCCAAGAAGATAATAAGAAGTTTGTCCCTGAGGGTATAGAAGGTCGTTTACCATACAAAGGACCTTTAGCAGATACGGTATATCAGCTAATCGGTGGTATACGATCAGGAATGGGCTATTGTGGTGCACAAAATTTAGAAGCACTTCGAGAAAAATCTCAATTTATTCGGATGACTGGGGCAGGTTTGAGAGAAAGCCATCCGCATGATGTACAAATTACAAAAGAGTCCCCTAACTATTCAACGAGTTAACAAGGTTAGCAGTTGATAAATAAAGGCTGTTTTCGCATTAGTTGTTGCTTTTCGTACTAGAAACCAAACACGTACACAACTAGAATTTGTGGCATCTTTTCTTCCGTACAACAATGTCTAACCATGTTAAACCACTTATTTTGGTACTAGTAGAATAACAATAGCAACAAAGTTTATGAAAAAAGCCTAAATAAATTATACATGATCGTCAACCGAGGACAAAAAACTATATAAAAGTGCGCTTGCATGACATTCTAAGACAAAAGGAATTACAGATTGAATCGGTTAAAGCAAATTCATTCACTAGCCAAGTTAGCATAAATTGTAAAACTGATGCAATGAGATGTGAATCAAGCTTTTAATAATTGTGTTTTATGATTGTCAGGAGATAGTGTGTATAACACTATCTATTTTTTTTTAGTAGAATATGATACAATAACGTCTATGTAATGTTAATGATGGAGGGTTTTTTAGTGAAAAACAGATTTCAAAAAGGCTTAATTATAAGTCTTTTATCAATGCTAATATTAATGACATTTACGAATACATCTCAACGTGCGTATGCTCAAGAAGATCAATTAAATATAGAAGCTGATGCAGCGATAGTTGTAGAAGCGTCGACAGGTAAGATTTTATATCAAAAAAATATCGATACAATTCTAGGTATTGCAAGTATGACCAAAATGATGACAGAATATCTGTTATTAGAAGCTATTGATCAAGAAAAAGTAACATGGGATCAAAAATATAAAGTAACAGATTATGTATATAAAATATCTCAAGATACAAGCTTGTCAAATGTTCCTCTCGTTCAAGGAGGAGAATATACGGTAAAAGAGCTTTATGAAGCAATGGCAATATATTCAGCTAATGGTGCAACAATAGCTTTAGCTGAAGTAATTGCAAATACAGAAACAGAATTTGTTAAGATGATGAATGCTAAAGCGAAAGAAATTGGCTTGAAGGATTACAAGTTTGTTAATTCTACAGGTCTTAATAATAATAGTCTTTATGATATGCACCCTGAAGGTACAAGTAAAAGTGATGAAAATTTAATGTCTGCTAGAACGACAGCAACACTAGCTTATAAGTTATTTAGTGATTTCCCAGAAATTATTAAAACAGCAAGTATTTCTAAAAAAGTGTTCCGAGAAGAGGGAGAATATCCTATTCAGATGGCTAATTGGAACTGGATGCTTCCAGGATTAGTTTATGAATACGAAGGGGTAGACGGAATAAAAACAGGATTTACTGATTTAGCCGGCTATTGTTTTACTAGTACTGCAGAAAGAGATGGCATGCGTTATATCACTGTTGTTATGAACGCGAAATCAAACGGGAAATCCATGGCAGAAGCTAGATTTATTGAAACTGAAAAGCTTTTAGATTTTGCATTCTCTAACTTTAAAATGCAAGAACTCTATCCTGAAGGTTATCAAATTAAAAAAGAAGCTATTGTTCCTGTTGTAAAGGGTAAAGAAAAAGAGATTGAAGTATATACAGAAAAACCAATCAAGACAGTAATTAAAAATGGTGAAGAAGAACTGTTCCAGCCTGTATTTAATATTAGTGAAGAAGTATTAACAGAAGACGGTGCGCTAACTGCTCCTATTAAAAAAGGTGATGTAGTAGGGACGATGACTGTTTCATACGAAGGTGACAATGGTTATGGTTTTTTAACCTCAGAAGGTGAAAAAACTTTGCAAACAGAAATCATCACGAAAGCAGCTGTAGAAAAAGCAAACTGGTTTGTTTTAATGACTAGAGGAATTGGTGGCTTTTTCTCAGATGTATGGACAAGTGTATCTGAAACAGTAAAAGGCTGGTTTTAACCACATTTATAACATGTATAAAATGATGATTGGCTCCCTTGATGGGAGCCTTCTTTAAAAGAATGAAGGGTGTAGTATATTGAATTTGAAAATGACCTTTAACTTCAGCTAACGACCGAAGTTAAAAGCATATTCAAATGAAATTATTCCAATGTAGACTGTGGATGAATAAGGTGTTTAATCTTTTCTTGATAAAAATGAAAATTTACTATTAGGATTTTCTAGTTTTTTAATGTAAAATAATACACAATGGATTAATAATGGCTCAAGGAGGACAACATTAATGGTTAATACAGGTACTGATCGCGTAAAACGTGGTATGGCAGAGATGCAAAAAGGTGGCGTTATCATGGATGTGGTAAACGCTGAGCAAGCGAAGATAGCTGAAGAAGCTGGAGCTGTGGCAGTTATGGCTTTGGAGAGAGTTCCTGCTGATATAAGAGCTGCTGGTGGAGTAGCAAGAATGGCAGACCCAACAATAGTTGAAGAGGTAATGAATGCTGTTTCGGTTCCAGTTATGGCGAAGGCGCGTATCGGCCATATTGTTGAAGCACGTGTACTTGAATCTTTAGGTGTAGACTATATTGACGAAAGTGAAGTTCTTACACCTGCGGATGAAGAGTATCATTTAAATAAAAGAGAATATACTGTGCCTTTTGTGTGTGGGTGCCGTGATTTAGGAGAAGCGACTCGACGTATTGCCGAAGGTGCTTCGATGCTTCGTACAAAAGGAGAGCCTGGTACAGGGAACATCGTTGAAGCTGTACGTCATATGCGTAAGGTAAATGCTCAAATTAGAAAAGTTTCTAGTATGAGTGTAGATGAATTAATGACAGAAGCAAAAAATTTAGGAGCACCTTATGAGCTTCTTTTACAAATAAAAAATGAAGGTAGATTGCCAGTCGTTAACTTTGCTGCTGGTGGAATTGCAACACCTGCGGATGCAGCGTTAATGATGCAATTAGGGTCTGATGGAGTATTTGTTGGTTCGGGTATATTTAAATCAGAAAACCCTGCAAAGTTTGCACGTGCGATTGTTGAAGCAACAACACACTTCGAAGACTATGAGTTAATTGCTAGTCTTTCTAAAGGTTTAGGTACAGCGATGAAAGGTATTGAAATTTCATCAATCTTACCAGAGCATCGAATGCAAGATCGTGGATGGTAATTAAGGAGTAGTAGATATGGTGAAAATAGGTGTTTTAGGCCTTCAAGGAGCAGTGCGTGAGCATGTTTGGGCTATAGAAGCTGCAGGTGCAGAAGCTGTTGTGATAAAAAGGGTTGAGCAATTAAATGAAGTTGAGGGGTTAGTTTTACCTGGGGGCGAAAGTACAACGATGCGTCGTTTAATTGATAAATATAGTTTTATGGAACCACTAAGAGAATTCGCTTCGGCAGGTAAACCTATGTTTGGGACATGTGCTGGTTTAATTTTGCTAGCTAAAGATATTGTTGGCTACAAGGAAGCCCACGTTGGGGTTATGGATATAACCGTAGAAAGAAACTCGTTTGGTCGCCAAAGAGAAAGTTTTGAAGCAAAGCTTTCAATATCTCACGTAGCCGATGATTTTATTGCTGTATTTATCCGCGCTCCTCATATCGTCTCAGTAGGAGAGGATGTTGAGGTATTAGCAAAGCATAATAACAGAATTGTAGCAGCTAGGCAGGACCAGTTTCTAGGATGTTCCTTTCACCCTGAATTAACAGAGGATTATCGGTTAATGAGTTATTTTGTTAGTATGGTTGAAGAAGCGAAAGAAAAAAATTATGTATAAAACAGTTGCAAGTTCAAAATACTTATAGTAAATTATGTATACCAATTTAAAAATGAAGAAGCAACGACAGGAAATAGTAACAAGAATCTTTTTCTGAAAGAGAGTCGGTGGTTGGTGCGAACCGATGGGGAAGACTTGTGAATCCATCCTCGAGCAAAAATACTGAACAAACCTATTTTAAGGGTAGTAAGTATTTTCGGTAAAGTACCGTTATTTATTTGAAGTGAAAGATAATGATGTCATTGTCTTTAACTAGGGTGGCAACGCGGGTTAACTCTCGTCCCTTCTTATAGGGACGGGAGTTTTTTGTTTGTTTAGGCCCTTTTCGTAAGCTTTGTCGATTGTTACTAAATGAAAACAGCTATTTTCTCTTTGGCAATTATCATTGCTTTAAAGAAAAACAGATGTCACCAACACTAGTTACCTGTTGAATGTATTTTTAGTAAGTAAAAACAATTGATCTTGATACGAAAACAGCCATTACTTTAAAGGAGGGGTAACAATGTTAGATTTAAAAGTATTAAGAGGAAATTTTGATGAAATTAAAGAAAAACTAACATTTCGAGGAGAAGATTTAACAGATTTAGGACGCTTTGAGGAACTTGATCAAAAGCGTCGTGAATTAATCGTAAAAACTGAGGAATTAAAAAGTAAAAGAAATGAAGCTTCTCAACAAGTCGCAATGCTTAAACGTGAGAAAAAAGATGCAGATCATCTAATAACTGAAATGAGACAAGTCGGAGAGCATATAAAAGAGCTTGATGTTGAACTCCGTAAGGTTGAGGAGACTTTACAACAATTATTATTATCAATACCTAATATACCACATGAGAGTGTCCCAGTTGGTGAAACTGAGGATGACAATGTAGAGGTACGTCAATGGGGGCAAGTTCCTCAATTTACTTATGAGCCAAAACCCCATTGGGAAATAGCTGACGAACTAAATATTTTAGACTTTGAACGTGCTAGTAAGGTAACTGGTAGCCGGTTTGTATTTTATAAAGGTTTAGGGGCAAGGCTTGAGAGAGCTTTAATGAATTTTATGCTAGACCTACACGTTGAAGAGCATGGGTATGAGGAGTTATTGACGCCATATTTAGTGAATCGCGCTAGTATGACAGGAACTGGTCAGCTTCCTAAGTTTGAAGAGGATGCTTTTTTAATTGATAGTGAAGACTATTTCTTAATTCCTACTGCGGAAGTACCCGTTACGAATTTATATAGAGATGAAATATTGTCTGGTGAACAACTCCCTATTAATTATGCAGCATATAGTTCATGCTTCCGTTCTGAGGCTGGCTCAGCTGGTAGAGATACGAGAGGGCTTATTCGACAGCATCAATTCAACAAGGTAGAACTTGTGAAATTTGTTAAACCAGAGCATTCATATGAAGAATTAGAAAAAATAACTAGTCATGCTGAAAAAGTACTACAATTACTTGGTTTACCATACCGTGTGATGAGTATGTGTACAGCAGATCTTGGCTTTACCGCTGCAAAAAAGTATGATATCGAAGTATGGTTGCCGAGCTATGGAACATTCCGTGAAATTTCATCTTGTAGTAATTTTGAGGCATTTCAAGCACGTCGTGCAAACATTAGATTCCGTCGTGATAAAAAAGGAAAACCAGAGCATGTTCATACGTTAAATGGGTCTGGATTAGCTATTGGACGTACAGTTTCTGCAATACTAGAGAATTATCAACAACAAGATGGAACAGTCATTATCCCAGAGGTATTACGTCCATATATGAGAAATAAAGAGGTAATTGGCTAATAACTACAGTGGGAAAAATAATTAAGTTGTTGGGAAGAAACGGTCATTTAATGTAAGTCAGCAAATTGTTTATTACTAATACAATGGTAAGTAGAATAAATGGAGGAGAGTGGAAACTCTCCTCAAAAAAGTTTTTAATTTATGTTGACAGGCTTGTTTGTAATATGGTATATTAATTCTTGTCGATACGGAGGAATACCCAAGTCCGGCTGAAGGGATCGGTCTTGAAAACCGACAGGGGTGTCAAAGCCCGCGGGGGTTCGAATCCCTCTTCCTCCGCCATAATTTTGATTACAATTATCAAGCGCATAATATAATTGGAGATCTGTTGAATTCGTTACATGTGTAACGAATTTTTTAGTATAATTTTTGAATAGTGATCGTCATTACGGCAACGCCCGTCATAATTCATACGATAATTACATATAAAAAACGAGCAATCCATTGCTCGTTTTTTTTTGTTGCTATTTAGTTAACACCCTTGAATGTTTTATAAACGTTGATATTCGTTCAATAATAGGCTCAATTGACTGTTTGTTTGAAATGATGTCATAATCATTGATGTTAATGCGTAAAACTGGACACGCATTAAAATTGTTTATCCAATTTTCATATCGTTCGTGCATTTCTTTCCAATACTCAATAGGTGTTTGTTGTTCCATTGGTCGACCACGCTCTTGTATCCGAGAAATAATATCATCTAAGCTTCCTTCAAGGTAGATTAACAAGTCAGGATGCGGGAAATAAGGTGTCATCACCATTGCTTCAAAAAGGTTTGTATATGTTTCATAGTCTACAGCAGACATTGTTCCTTTTTCGTAATGCATATTTGCAAAAATACCTGTATCTTCGTAAATAGAACGGTCTTGTATAAATCCTCCACCGTATTCAAATATTTTCTTCTGTTCTTTAAAACGTTCTGCTAAAAAATAAATTTGCAAGTGAAAGCTCCACTTATTAAAATCACTATAAAATTTATCTAAATAAGGGTTTGAATCAACCTTTTCAAAGGATGTACGGAATTGTAAAGCGTTAGCTAACGAATTTGTCATCGTTGATTTACCTACACCCACTGTACCTGCTATTGTAATAACAGCATCATTTGGTATTTCATATTTTTCTCGCAAATTCATTGAATTCTACTCCTTTTAGTAAAGTCTGTTGTAGTATGTTAAGAATCATTTCTAAATCATTTTGATTTTGGACGAAGTCGAGTTGATCACCATTAAAGCGGAGAACTGGAATTGTAGGATTTTCACGTTCAAATTGTTCCATTGCTTGTTCGTAATCACTACATAATTGTTCTAAATAGCTAGGCTCAATGTTTTTTTCAATGTCTCTACCACGCATATTAATTCTATTAAGTAATGTATCTAAACTTGCATGTAAGTAAATAACTACATTTGGAGTAGGCAAATCCGCAGTTAAGATATTGTATACTTGAATATATTTAGTAAGTTGGTGATGTTTGAGCGTGCGTTCAGCAAAGATTAAGTTCTTGAAAATATGATAATCAGATACTACTGCTTTATTTTTTCTTATATACTTTTGTTCAATGTCTTCAAGTTGTTTGTACCTATTACAAAGAAAGAACATTTCCAACTGAAAACTCCACTCGTCAATATTTTCATAAAATTTCCCTAAAAAAGGATTCTCATCAACGATTTCTTTTAATAAATGGATGTTAAAATGATTTTCAATTGCTTTTGCGAGTGAAGTTTTCCCGACACCGATTGGGCCCTCTACTGTTATAAAAGGTGTTTGTTTCATTATGTTGTCCCCCTCTTAAAAGGTAAAGAAAATCCTGTTTTGAATTCGAGTTATATTCATGTACGAGGTTTGAAATATTAAGCTTCTATCATGTAGGGAGAAGATTAAAATGCATATGCATTTTGAATAACAACCAAACGTACGATCAAAAAACTGACAAATTGTATTTTATCACAGTGAATCATTTCACGGTGTGACAATCTGAAAGAAATTGTTGGGAAATAAAAATAATTATATTAGCTTTTGGATATTATCATTGGTAAATTATATATGAAAGGAACGAAAGAGACTACTGTTTAATGTAACATATATAAGTTAATTAAGGCTCTTTTCGTAAACTATGTTGTTATACTAAAATGGACAGTATGAAATGTTTTAAAGGAGCTCAAAAAATATAAATAGAAAAGATGCCTCGCACGCTAGATATATACGTGCTTATAAATAAGAACGAAAAGCAAAAATTAATGCTAAAACAGCACTTATAATGGAAGCTCTCTTAAAGTACTTAATTTTAAGATGACTTAACTGTATCGCTTGTAAAATTTATTTGTTTAGTTATTTGGACTATGAGTCCCTAGATATTAAGTACAGAAGGCAAAAAGTGAATTCGAGTGAATAGATGTACCAATTTTCAGGAAGGCCCATAGCCTTTGCCCACTATATGACAAGGAGATAAAGAATGGATAAAGACGAATATTACATGCGCCTTGCTCTTAATGAAGCAAAGAAAGCTGAACAACTAAATGAGGTTCCTATTGGTGCTGTAATTGTGAAAGATAATGAAATTATTGCTTCCGCATTTAATTTACGTGAAAGAGAACAAAGATCATTAGCCCATGCTGAATTACTTGCAATTGACGAAGCATGTAAAAGTATAGGATCTTGGAGGTTAGAAAATACGACGTTATATGTTACGCTAGAACCATGTCCGATGTGTGCTGGAGCCATTGTTTTGTCAAGAATTCAAAGGGTTGTTTATGGCGCCAAAGATCCAAAGGGAGGTTGTGCTGGAACAATCATGAATCTTTTAGACGAGAAAAGGTTCAACCATCAAGTAGAAGTTGAAAGTGGAATCTTGGAGAAAGAATGTGGTTCTATCTTAACAACTTTTTTTAATAATATACGAAAAAGGAATAAAGAGAAAAAAATGAAAGAAAGTTAACAAAAAAATAATTTTCATATAATTTACAGTCTGTATTTCATTGCAATTTTTCGCTAAAGGCTTTATACTATTAATTGCGTTGGTAACAATGCATATAATATTTGGTTTCAATTTTGCCGTGCTAAGCGGGGAGGTAGCGGTGCCCTATACTCGCAATCCGCTCTAGCGAGGCCGAATCCCTTCTTGCGGTTAGTCCATTTTAGGGTCTGACTTAAGTAAGTGGTGTTGACGTCTGGGTCCCACGCAATGGGAATCCGTGAACCCTGTCAGGTCCGGAAGGAAGCAGCAGTAAGCGGAAGCTCTCATGTGCCGTGGGGTTGCCTAGACCGAGCTAACTGCTTAAGTAACGCCTAGGATGACTAATCAACGGAAGGTGCACGGCAGTTATTATACAAATAAAACTCACTCTTTAAGAGTGAGTTTTTTGTATAATTAAATAAAAAGATTTATCTTTCACTTTGAAAATGATTAATTAAGTAAGGTATAATGAATAAGATAAAAATGTGAAGGGGGCGTGTTTTTGAGTTACCAAGCTTTATATCGTGTTTGGAGACCACAACAATTTCATGATGTAGTTGGTCAGGACCACGTTACGAAAACACTTCAAAATGCACTGCTCCAGCAAAAATTTTCACATGCATATCTTTTTTCTGGCCCTCGAGGTACCGGGAAAACAACTATTGCAAAGATTATAGCTAAAGCAGTAAATTGTCAAAGAGCGCCTATTGCAGATCCGTGTAATGAATGCAGTAGTTGTCGCGGCATATCAGATGGATCAATTTCTGATGTTATTGAAATTGATGCAGCATCTAATAACGGCGTAGATGAAATTAGAGATATAAGAGATAAGGTGAAGTATGTACCGAGTGCAGTTAGATATAAAGTGTACATTATTGATGAAGTGCATATGTTATCTATAGGTGCATTCAATGCGTTATTGAAAACTTTGGAAGAACCGCCAGAGCACGTTATTTTTATTTTAGCTACAACAGAGCCTCACAAAATACCATTAACTATTATTTCGAGGTGTCAAAGGTTTGATTTAAAAAGAATATCACCACAAACAATTACCTTAAGGTTGAAAACTATTCTTCAACATCAACAGGTAATTGTGAAAGATGATGCGTTACACGCAATTTCAAGAGTAGCAGAAGGTGGAATGCGGGATGCATTAAGTTTGTTAGATCAAGCATTATCTTTTAGCGGGGAAGAAGTTCAGCTGGATGATGTGCTAACGATTACAGGATCTGTTTCGCAGTCTTTTATCGCTGATATCGTTGCTGCCTTAAAAGATAGAGATGTATCCAAAGGGCTTAAATCGCTAGATTCGTTAATGAATCAAGGTAAAGATCCAATGAGGTTTGTTGAAGATGTAATCATGTACTTCCGTGATATGCTACTATATAAAACAGCTCCAAATCTGGAAAATGTTCTTGAACGAATAACAATTGATGACCAATTTAAGCAATTGGCTGACAATTTTAGGTCTTCTGAAATTTACACGATGATTGATCGATTGAATAAAAGCCAACAAGACATGAAGTGGACAAATCATCCTCGCATATTTTTAGAGGTAACGATTGTAAAGCTCTGCCAATTTGAAGAGCCTGAGACGATAACGCAATTGCCGGAAGTTAATTCATTAATGTCAAAAATAGAACAGCTAGAATCAGAACTAAACCAACTAAAAGTTAGTTCTCAACATACTCATGCACAACAAATAGATTCATCACAAGAAAAGCGATCGCAAAAAGGAACAAGAAAAAGCGGCTACAAAACACCGACTGGTCGCATTCAGGAAATACTGAATAATGCTACTAAACAAGACCTCCAATTAATTAAAAGTCGTTGGGGTGATATGTTAGACTTGTTAAGAAAACAAAATAAGGTTTCTCATGCAGCTCTACTAAACGATAGTGAACCTGTCGCTGCCTCAAATGATGCCTTTGTATTAAAATTCAAATACGAAATCCATTGTAAAATGGTCGCGGAAAATAATAATAATATTCGTGATAATGTTGATGGTATATTAATTGAGATGGTCGGTAAGCGTTTTGAATTGGTCGGTGTTCCAGAAGAAAAATGGTCAGAAATCAGAGAAGAGTATATTCGTGGTCAAAGAGATGAAGAAGATAATGAAAATGAAGAGGACTTACTTGTTACAGAGGCTAAAAAACTAGTTGGTGATCATCTCATTGAGATGAAAGAATAGATAGAATTATATAAGGAGGAATAAATAATGCGTGGAATGGGAAATATGCAAAAAATGATGAAACAAATGCAAAAAATGCAAAAGGATATGCAAAAAGCTCAAGAAGAACTAGGTGATAAGACGATTGAAGGAACAGCTGGTGGAGGAATGGTAACAGTTACTGTTAATGGCCATAAAGAGGTCATCGATGTAGTAATTAAAGAAGAGGTTGTAGACCCTGAAGACATTGAAATGCTTCAAGATCTTGTACTTGCTGCTACAAATGAAGCGTTAAAGAAAGTAGAAGAGATGACTAATGATACGATGGGACAATTCACTAAAGGATTGAACTTACCAGGTGGAATGTTCTAGAGAGAATAACCTTCCGATTATTAAACGGTAAAAATCACCTTTTAATAATCGGATTTACTGCTTGTTGGGATAAATAGGACGTTAACATTGATCGAAATTGTCTAGCTACAATCCCGTTAACAAATTAGCAAAACCACACCTTCTTGACAGCTCGTCATATGGTTATTGTATATAAACAGGCGCTTTGCGCTTTTTCTTATCTGGGAGGTTATCCTATGCATTATCCTGAACCAATATCAAAACTAATTGATAGTTTTATGAAACTGCCAGGGATAGGTCCAAAAACGGCCGTTCGTCTGGCTTTTTTTGTGTTAAATATGAAAGAAGATGTTGTGCTTGACTTTGCTAAAGCTTTAGTCAACGCCAAAAGAAATTTAACGTATTGCTCTAAGTGTGGCCATATTACTGACCAAGATCCATGTTATATATGTGAAGATGAGCGCCGTGATCGGAGTGTTATTTGTGTACTTCAAGATCCAAAAGATGTAATCGCAATGGAAAAAATGAAAGAATACAATGGATTGTACCATGTTTTGCATGGAGCTATATCACCTATGGACGGTATTGGACCAGAAGATATAAAAATTCCTGAGTTGTTAAAGAGACTACAAGATGATGAGATACAAGAAATAATATTGGCAACTAATCCTAATATTGAAGGTGAAGCTACTGCCATGTATATATCTAGGTTGTTAAAGCCAGCCAATATAAAAATGACTAGAATTGCCCATGGTCTCCCTGTTGGTGGAGATTTAGAATATGCGGATGAGGTAACTCTTTCTAAAGCATTAGAGGGTAGAAGAGAGCTCTAGCAATAATAATCTAAGCTCAGTGAAGGCTACTTGATGAGGTGTTTAAGTATGTTTTTTCTAAGAAAAGGTAAGTTACGTAAGCAATACGATAAATCCCTTATTAAGACAATTGAAGAAGTGAAAAAGGATTGGGAACATCAAAAGAAGATGGTTGAAAAAAGTGTTGAGCCATCAAGAGAGCTTCTTAATGATCTTAAGGTTATTGAATCTACTTATTTTTTCCTTCTAAGAGAAGCAAAAAATCGACAAGTTTCAATGGCTAAATTCACATAAATGTTTTGTTGTAACGCTCATTTAGTAAAATTTGATGCTATTTTTTCTATATAAGATCATATTGGCGTAGTTTTACGTTATGATCAACGTTTTGAAAGACGATAGGGTGCCACGCACACTTGTTATATATGTATTTGATTCAATGTTCGAAAATAAATTATACGAAATATATATTACAAGTTAAGTGTTTTCCTATCATCTAGATAATTTTAAAGTTCTTTTTCCTATGCTTGTTCAATATATTGTAGTAAAAACAATAGAGGAGAGGTATAGGAATGGAACCTATTCTTGTAATATCAATTTTTATATTTATTATCGTGCTACTATTATTAGTAGGTGCTCCGATAAAACCGTTACGTATAATAGGGCAAGGGTTTATTAAACTATTAATTGGTGCTTTATTTTTATTTTTCTTAAATGCTTTTGGGGCTAGTTTAGGATTACATATACCGATAAACTTTATTACATCCGCTATATCGGGCTTTTTAGGCATTCCAGGCTTAACAGCTCTAATAATTATCCAACTATTCGTAATACCGAGTGTATAACAATAGATGGTTGTTTATTTTTTTTGTAAAAACCAATTGACTCTATTATTAATTATATGATATATTACTTCTTGTCGCTGCTTCAGACAACACATTGAATTAAAAAAGTGTTGACACAAACTGACTGAAGTGATATGATAATTAAGTCGTTTTAATAAAGTTCTTTGAAAACTAAACAAAACAAAAGCGTCAACGTTAATTTTTTTTGAACAAATGAGCAATCAAACTTTATTGGAGAGTTTGATCCTGGCTCAGGACGAACGCTGGCGGC
>NZ_JAXBME010000033.1 GCF_033963835.1 Cytobacillus sp. IB215665 | reverse complement strand
TTTACAACGAGTAAAATTTCAACGGCTTTTTCATTTCAGAGGTGGGTTTTGTCCCAGCCTCTTTTTTTATCTATATAATTACTACTGTTGCCCTTACTTAAAAATTATTCATCATGTCTTCATTATAGTTTTCTATAGTTCCACTTTCTCCATGACAGCTCTCAAACATTTCTTTTTGCTCTAGTGTTGACCATTCAGGGTGCATTTCTTGTATATAAGGCTTCATTTGTCCAAAGTTAATATTATCATTACTTTCTTCATTTGAATGTGCAAATGCATAGGATACGGTTGCCCCTAAGATGATTGTGCTACCTAACAAACTAAATATTACTTTCTTCATTGTTTCCAACTCCTTTCTTAGATAATTTCATTTTAGGTACTGAATATGGAGTTTTTATGTTCAAGTTGTGTGGAAGTTATGGAGATTATGTTTTTTCGTAAATAAGATGATAATATTCATATGAGAGGTGGATTTAATGACTAAAATTCTCGTAGTTGATGATGAACAAGTAATACTTGAAGTATTGGAAGCTTATTTTGAAAAAGAAGGATGGGAAGTATCCTTTGCTTCTAATGGTATCGAAGCATTAAAAAAAGTGAAGGAACAGAGTCCAGACATTATAGTATTAGATTTGATGTTACCTGATATTTCTGGTGAAGAAGTATGTAGGTTAATAAGAAAGGATAGCCATACTCCTATTATCATGCTTACGGCTAAATCAGCTGAAGAAGATTTGATTAATGGAATCGTGATTGGTGCCGATGACTATGTAAAAAAACCATTTAGTCCTAGAGAAGTTGTTGTAAGAGTTAAAGCATTATTAAGAAGAACACAGCAGACGACAGATGTGAAGCAAATTAGTTTTAACAATCAAAAGCTAATAATTGATCATGTGAAAAAGGAAGTAAAGCTAAATGCTAACATACTTGCTCTAACTCCAAATGAATATAAAATTTTAATTACAATGGCGAGTTATCCAGGAAGAGTATACAGTAGGGCTGATTTATTGGAAAAGATACAAGAAGATGGTTTTTACTTTGAAGGCTATGAAAGAAGTATTGATACCCATATAAAAAATTTGCGCAAGAAAATTGAAACCGATTCTCGTCACCCTGAATTTATTGTTACTGTATTCGGAATGGGATATAAGTTTGGAGGAGAAAAGGATGAAACTAACACTTAGGTCAAGGATATTAATTTATCTTTTAGTAGTCTCTTTAAGTGGTGTTTTCATTACGAGCTTTACCATCTTTTTTGGTGTTGAAACTCAATTTACTGATTATCTCAAAAGAGATAGAGAGGAACGGATAGAAGCGATAAAAAAGGAAGTACTTCAACAATATGATAAGACGGGTGAGTTAACTAACGAGCAACTAGATAATATTATACATGAGCATGCAATGACTGAAAATTTATACTATAAACTTTATGATATTAACGGTGATTTATTAATTGATACAACATCATTGCAATCAATGATGGGCATGATGAGCGGGATGCATTCATCAATTGACTCTAGTGATTATAGATCAGCTTCATACCAATTAACAAAAGGTAATATACCAATCGGGAATCTAACAGTTTTCTACCCGGAAAAATTAATGGGTGAGGATTTTATCTTTTTGAAATCAATAAAAAGAAATATTATCCTTGCATTATTAGTTACTGTTGTGCTATCAATCCTATTTAGTTTATTATTTTCAAATCGTTTAACACTAGGGTTTAAGAAGTTGAAAAATGCAATTATTGAATTGCGCAATCACCAATGGCGAACACGAATGCCTATTCAAGAATTGACATATGAAATGAAGCCTTTAGGAGAGTCTTTTAACCAGCTTGCAGAATCTTTAGCGAAAGAGGAATTACTAAGAAGACAATTTACAGCTAATTTTGCACATGAGCTTAGAACACCACTAGCAACGTTAAGAAGTCATATTGAAGCATTTCAAGATGGTGTATGGGAGCCTGACTTAAAGAGGTTAGAGCAATGTCATGAGGAACTTATGAGGTTAGTTCGTCTAGTCAATGAATTAGAAACATTAATAGCGGCGGAAAATCCACAAATTAGATTAGATAAAACAAAGATCGAGATTGAAAAACTCTTATTTTTTATAAAAAATCAATTCAGTCCATTATTTATGAAAAAAGGAGTGGATTTAAAAATTGAATCGCCTGAAGAACCATTATGGTTTACAGGAGATCGTGATAAAATCATTCAAATCTTAACTAATGTAGTGAACAATGCCCTACAATATACACCACAAGGAAAAACAGTTTCTATTCATATAGAAGTAAATCTTGATCAAATTGCTTTCATAATTAAAGATGAAGGAGAAGGAATAAGTGAGGTTGACCTTCCATTCTTATTTGAAAGGTTCTATCGAGGTGATAAATCTCGTGATCGGAAAACGGGAGGAGTGGGAATTGGGTTATCAATTGTCAAGGCGCTAGTAGATGCACACCAAGGAGATATTAAAATTACAAGTCAATTAAACGTTGGGACAACTGTAGAAATACAGTTCCCAACAAAGTAAGGTCAATATCGTCAAGTTTACTCCTTTTGTCTATAGTGGCTCTGAATTTTTAATTTTTTAAGTAACAAAATTTACTCCAATATATTTCTAGGAGAGAATCGATATGAAGACTGAAACGATTAAGAGAGTTATATTCGGGATATACGATTCCATAGATAGGATGATAAAGGAGAGTTGGAGGGAAGGTTTACTCAAAAATGTAAAAGGAAACGTTCTAGAAGAAGCTAAATACTCTTTCTCTACCATATCAATTAACGCTAGATGAAATGGATGCGCTACAGATGGATTTTTCTGACAGTGCTTTTAATTATGTTATAGCAACTTGTGTATATTGCTCTATAACTGATCCTGTAAAAGGACTAAAAAATGGGCAGAGTCTGTAATGTGGATGGGGAAATTATCCTGTTGAAACATGTAAGAAGTGAGAATGAAATAGTAGGAAAGATGATGGATATAAACCGAAAAACTTTGGATAATATAAATTTACAGGATTGTTAGAAAGTTAATAACAACACCTGAAAATAAATTTTAGAGTTGAAAGTTTTCAGAAATCATTTTTTAATCATTAAGGTCCAGTAAGTTTAAAAACTAGTATTAAATATGTGTACTAATATAGAAATAGGAGATTAAGTCAACTGACTTAATTTTTTTTGTTTTTATTCGTGCTCCTTTCATTTTTGTTAATAGTAATTAAACCTACATAACTTCCACATAAGTTGCTCATAAGATCTTTACAAGTTTTGCTTATAATAAGAGCAAGTAAAGAAAACAATTTCATATTTTACACAAAAAACAAGGAGGCAATTAGATGTTTCACTATACTGTTAATACAGAAAAATCAATAAGTCAAATACTCAAAGATATGGAGGAGGATCATTCATGATGATATTGGGTTTTTTAATCATTGGCTATCTTATATATTTAGTAATTAATAATCAATATCCGGTTGCCAAAAAAAGAAATCCGTCAGCAACAAGTTCTAATGCAATAGAAATTGCCAAGTCTAGACTTGCAGCAGGTGAAATTACCTATGAAGAATTTGAACAAATCAAGAAAAAGATTCTATAAGTGAGGAATGAGTTTGCATTAATAATAGCAGGTCAATTACTTTTAACCTGCAAAAGTTCGAAAATATAATTATTGGAGGAATGATACTATGTTTTTATTACTTATTTTGGCTATTAGTTTTTATCTGTATAAAACTGGTGAACTACAAAAGCTTTTAAGCAATATACCATCAAAAAGAGCCAACAGCACTAACGGTCTTAAAGATGTAGTCGATTATAGATATGCATCAGGTCAAATTTCTACAGAAGAATATCAAAAATTAATAGAATTATTATAAACTATACAAATTGGAAAGGAGAAACGAATATGATGAATGGTGGACAAATGGGATCCTTTGGAGGTAGTAATGGAGGGTTTTATGGATATAATGGAATGACATCAGGGTTCAACCAGTTTGATATGATGTTTAATAGTTCTTTTATGACAATTATTGTGGTGAGTCTTATCACAGTAGTTTTACTTCTAATATTTAAAAATCAAAAGAAACAACAAACAACCGCTTCACCTTATAATCAACAGGATGCAACAGCCATTGATGCAGAAGAGGTTGCAAAGTTGCGTTATGCTCGAGGTGAGATTACACATGAGGAACTCCAAACTATTTTACAAACTATTAAGCTGTAAAGCGGTGAGATCGGGTGTTAAACCTAGTACTATCTATTATAATATTTTACTATCTTTAGAAAACGAGTGATTTAATCTAATTAATAACAATGGCCAAAAACATAATTTTGGATTTGCTAACTGTTATTAAAACAGGGAAACAAAATCATAGAAGTCAATAATCCATTAGATGTATTAAAACTACGTTATGTTCAAGGGGAAATTGATAAAGGAGAATATGAACAAATATTAAAGTACTTATAAGCAAGGTAAAAAAGCCGTCTGAAATTGATCGGCGGCTTTTTTTATAGTTTTTTTGATACAAATGTGTTGAATAGTTATAAATTCCCGATCAATTCTTAGCCAATTTCTATAGTGAACTATAACTGCTGTTTTTGAAATCCAAAGCTCGTTCCAATCTTATCCTAAACAATATTGATAGGGAGTTGCAGCTGGTGTTGGAATTACGTTTACTATTTGTATTTCTAAAAATATAATATCAAATTACATTTTAGCACCAAATCAAACTGTTTTAATCTAATTATGAAAGGCTCTTTTCGTAAACTGTGCTGCTAATGTTATACAAAAAAGTGATTTGACATGTTATTCATTGTTGTACAGAAGAAAAGGTGCTACAAGCTCTAGTTGTGTACGTGTTTAGCTCTTATTACGAAAAGAAACAATTAATGCGAAAACAGTCATTTAAAAAGAACATCCTTACTCAAAATAAAATGTACCCTTATAGTTAGATTTTTTTTGAATATACTCTGTTAGGTACATCATGATGATTGTTATATTATTTGTACATTTATAATGTTTTCAAATTTAATTATATGTATTTCATCAAATTTATCGGTTACTCTAATATGCCTATGGAATTGATCTATAAAATGAATATATCCCATACATGGCTTAAAAGCCCCGTTCTCAAAATATGTCACAGTCACTTCTTGTGTAAACTCCATAGCTTCTAGGACGGTACTATTAATTTCCTCTATCTCATGCTCATCTAAAACAGGCTTTCGCACCTTATAATAATCAGCCTTTGCTTCTTTCATTATCTTCATATGTTCAGGTTGTATAAATGCGGGCATCCATTTCATAATTCCTCGATCTTTCAAACGTATCACCTCTATACTTATTATATACGAAAATATGTTCGTGTAGTAAAGAAATAAGTTATAAAAAATCTAGTTATCTGCCCTCACAAATGATTGGGAATAACTTATTTTGTACTCGGATAGGAATTTCCAACTTAATTACTCGTATTCATATGAGTAGGAGGGTGAAAATTTTACATTTATCTTTTTCCGGCAGAAGACTCTCACCTCAAGGAATGAGAAGGGCGAAGCCCAATGAGTAGATGTGAGATGAATGTCGGTTGGCGTCAGCCAAAACTATTGGTAGAATATACTTGTACAGATTGCTCTTTGAAAACTGAAGATATGAGGTTGTTGTAGGAATTCGTCTGCAACGTAAAATCTTCAACGTTCCATCGCCCACGCTCGCCGAAGTTGCGAAAACCAAGCTAAAGTAGGGAGCGTGTGAGTAAACGTACAAGCTTTGCTTTCAGGCTAGGGACTACCCGTAGAGCCTGCTAAATAACTTGCGGTTACGCTATAGTGTTCGTAGGAATCTCCCACTTCAAGCGAAGCTAAGTGGTGAGTAGTTCAACTATTATATAGTTCGATAAAGAAATGTAAATTTTGTCTCAAATCAAGATAAAAATGTTAGACAAAATGAAAGAATACCCGAATTTGAGTACTCTTTCAATAGTAAAGAATAGCGATAGATATATATTTACTTAACCCAAGGTGGTTTAGGTTTAGGATCTTCTTCTTTACAGTCGCAGAATACTAAAGTGAATAAACTAAGAAATCTGCAATTTGCATCGTCTGTTGCATCACTAATCTCAAGCATTCTCTCAAATTGCTTAGCAATATCAACGTCGGTTAAACTATTAATGGCACCTTCAACTTTATCCGCAATATCATAATCCGTTTTACAAGAATCACAGAATGCTAAAGTGAACAAACTTAAAAAAGTACAATTATGAGCCATAATTTTTCATCCTCTCAATATATTAATATAAATATCAAATTTATAGTATGTCTCATTAAGCTCTTATGTGTAGATAATAGTACATAATATAAGAAATGTATTTATACCTATGAGGCAGAACGATAACTGAAGTGTGAAAACAAGAATAATTATGTTTGAGATTCTTTGGGCACAAAAGTTAAAATAACAATTACCTAAAATTAAAAAAGTTCACAATAAATCCAAAAATACAAAACTATATATTTACAATTATGTGATAAATTAGATCGTGGTTGTACATAACCATATTTCTTTTTTTCATTTTTCTAATCCCTAGAATTATCTAGGGATTTTTTTGAGTAACCAACATATTGGATGTTGTGTTTTATTAAATTTCATGTGTGAAAGGTGGGTTAAATAGTTTTTATATACCTCAATTTCTATACTACATTGTTACAGATAAAATAACGGTGATCGCTGTACGTTGCAGTTTACTTGTTGACGTCAGTTCACCTAAGAATTTTTACGTACCCGTCTAATCAAAAATATATAACTTTGCATACAATACTCCAAACAAATTATGAAAAGAGGTTCTTTTATGGGTGCCTATGTTTCAAAATCCTCCTGTTGCGGAAGTACTAAGACGGTCAGTACGGAAAAGATAGCTTGCTGCGATTGTCCGATGGAAATTGATTCACGAAATGGTAACATAAACCTTACTTGTGGTCAATCTATGCCGATCTTTGGTGGGAACTTTAGAGGTCTATTGTCTGGAGAAATTTCTATAGGAGAGGATTCTGCCTGTGGCCTTAGTGTTACTATCACGACAAACGGTGTAGATGTTGTACTAGATATTCCTCTTCCAAATGATCCAGATAGTACCAATACTCTAGGTATTGCATATACAAATGTTACTAATGTCACAGTAACCTGCATGAGTGATGGGGGAGGAGATTGTTTAGGTATCTATTCTTATAAACTCATCGATAGATGTATAAGTCCGTCGCTGCCTAGCACTAATCCGTAGTTTCAACTTAACAAATCACCCTCAGACGAAATATTCTTCAAGGGCGATCGTTTGTATTTCGATAAGACGTTATAAATAACTTACTGATAAGATATTTGCTCTTAAACAGAGTAATTCGGGGTATTTTCTTAATTTCCTTCGCGTCTGTATTGGCTTTTTCTATAGATGAAGTTAAACCGCTGACATTGACTAAAGGTAATTTCACCCAGCTTATAACATTAGATTTATTTACTCGAAACACTAGCAAAGTTTTTTCGTTGTTAAATGTAACTAATATAGAGGTGAATATTAAGACTGGTGAGAATCTGGATGTAAATGTAACTTGTGATGGAATTAAAAAGGGGCAGTATAGGTTAGGGGAGTACAGTTGAAAACGTAACGCAATGCGACTGTCTTTGTCATGGCTTAGAGCTTAGATAGTATGTCAAATAATATGGTGGAAGTATACCACGTTAGAGCAGTTGGATTTCATGGAGAGGTCGTATTAATTAAAAATCAAGACAATCCAACAGGAGAGGGAGAAGTAGCTGTTAGTTTTACTTGAAACGGTATAATACAGCCTATAACTTTAGCTTTAAGAGGCATGGAAACGAATGCTCAAAAATTGTTTTTATTTTTAATTTGATAAAATAGAAATAATGGTTGTGGCTGGAAAAAATCTAATTGTAGAGATAGAATGTGATGAAAAGACAGAGCCATGTAGTTAAGTTTGGCACGATGTACATGGCGTGTGGTATCCAGAGAAACAACAGTATTTAAAAAAGAAGTGCGTACAAATAATATGATGTAGGAGAAATAATGATTAATGAGTCTATTAGTTCCAGTTATTCAGTAATGAAAAATTGGAACTTTGTTATTTTACATAATAATAAAATATTTACTTTGCGGTATAAAGCTACCCCCCTTCGTCCCTCTTAACTCTTAGACAGGAGAGAAAATAAGCCTAAGCTCTTGAAATCGCCTATAAGCTCATAAAAAAAGGTAGGTTGGGCAGTTACAACATTATCTCCAACAGGTAAAGTAGTGATCAAGCTATGAGTTTTCACATCAATCACAGTTGTCGTCATATTCGAATACGTCTGTTACATAATTATTACTATAAAGATATGACAAGAGTAGCTTAGCTGATACTACATTACTTACTTAAGATATTAGGAATAATTGGAAAGTAAGCTCTAATGCCGAGGTGTTAATTTCTTTTATTTGGTCATTTTTGTATAATTTGTTATTTTTTTCAGTTACATTTGAGTAACTGATGTGTATTAAATTTTATATAGTCTTTAGAAAAAAATACCGGTGTCTAGCTCGAATTACGAAAAGCAACAATTAATGCGAGAGCAGCTTTTTATGATGTTTCTTTTTGATTTGTTAGTTAACACGATGATAAGGAGAGAGGATATGAAGAAGTTAATGAACTTGTATGGTTTTTTGCTTTTTACTTTATCCCTTACATTGTTGGGTTTGCTTCTTTTAATGAATAGTGCTAATTATGGTTCAGTTACAGCAAGTAAATACTTGAGAGAGAAAATGGGAGGAAGTATGAATACTGAAGAATTCATAATCATTAAAGAAGGATACTTATATTCTTATATTACACTAGGTGGAGTAATGTTTTTCGTGGGGCTCTTATTTTCTTGTCTATGTTTATATAAAATTTTTGATAAAGATAACAAAAGTCACCAATAGACAGCACTATCTTAATAACGTTTTTTATTTAGGCTCTTTTCGAAAAATCTGTTGCTTTTGTTACTAAAAAAGATTTAGTACCATCAAGGTTTAAAAATAAACGAAAACTCTGCTTTTGTAGTTTTGATTGCAGTTTTTTTTGTTTTCGTAAACAAGTATCCAAGCTATTTTTTTATACATGAATACTATGAAATTATCAAACTAAGAGGAGGTGAGTTAATGTCTGTTGAATTAGGACAACCAACTATTGAAATTGTAACGGATGTAACACAAGCAGATGTCGGGGTAGGATTAACTGAAACAGCGATTACGGGGTTTATTGACATTGAGAAAGTAATTATAATAGGTGATCGAGTTGTCATAATAGAAAAGAAATTGCCATTTTCGTATTCAATTATTACCGGGGTTTTAGAAGGGTAAATGAAAATTATCAAATCGAGACTAGGGTTGGAAACAGCCCTAGTTTAATCTAACTGAATCACTTGAATACTAAGGTCTTATAGTAGTCTATTTTCAAGAAAATATGCAAACTCTTTTTACTTATTGGTAGAGCAGGAGTAAGGGAAATAAGTTGTAAACGGGTATTAACAAATCACACCTTATTAAATTTTGAAAATACAAAAAATTAAAATAATTTGTGGTTAATGCAGAGTGTTCTATGATACGATTGAGTAGTTTAATAGTAAAAATATATAGAAGGGATATGGTAGAGTGAAAAAAATTATTTTTTTATTAATCGTCCTATTACCTTTCATTATTACACTAAACTACCAAGTACATGCTTCGGAGAATTCTAGTGAGCTGTATTATGACATAACAACAGGGGCTTTTCCTAGCATAGAACCTGAGGGGTTTAACGATTTTGTTAATCAATATTTCATAGCAACTCATACTCCACATCATAATGGGTATGACAAAATCTATAGCACGACTGAATCACAGATAATCGAAGGGAAATTTCAATATGGAGATATAAGAAAAGACCTTGAAGGAGAATGGGTTTCAATTTATTTATGGTCATTTGCTGAGGACGATGCTATTTGGAAAAAGATAGGTAGGGAAAAAACGAATTTAGATGGTCGAATATTTTATAATATCCCTGAAGATCAAAAGCTAGATAAGGGATTGCATCTAGTTAGATTGCATGTTGAAGGTGATGCAACCTTTACAAATATGTTTATTAAAGTCATTGACCAAAATGAAAAATTTGTTGTTTTTGATATTGACGGTACGTTGACAACTGATGACCTTGAGTCTGTAAAAGAGTATGCTGATGAATATTTTTCAGAGGAATACCGGGCAGAAATGTATGAAGGTGCTAATGAGGTTGTAGATTTTTATGTTGAACAAGGATACAATATTATCTACTTAACTGCTAGACCATATTGGTTATCAAGCGTTTCGCAAAAATGGCTGATTGATAATGACTTTCCGTTTGGATTGCTACATACGTACCCGGAAGGATCTTTTTCTGATGACGCAGCAGGCTATAAAAAAGACTATTTACTAAGTGTGCTTGATAGAGAAGGGATTATAGACTTTGCTTATGGAAATGCTTTAACAGATATAGAAGCATATTTAAATGTTGGCTTAAGCAAAGAACAAGTGTTTATTATCGGAGAGAATGCTGGTGTGGAAGGAATTACACCTGTTAATCATTATCCAGATCACTTAATGATACTTAGAAATCTCCAATAGATCTGATAGAGCAAATATTCAGGATTATTTGCTCTAACTGTCATGCCTAGAGAACTTATGAAAATCATACTTGGACAAATATACTACTTAGTTAAACTCTCATTTTTATGATGTGTCCCTAAAAAAATGATGCAATTCCCTCATTGACATTGTTCCATCATATTAACAACAAAGAGGCTACTACGGAAAAAATACAAACAACCCGCTACTTTCGATTAATTGTTATGGAATTTACTCACAAATGATAATTATTAGTTATCATATCATCAAAGTTTTGCTAATCCTTTGTTTATCTTAATCTTTTTTGCGGGAAAGCTTATTGAATATTGGACCAGGTAAAGCTGACCCTCGGTGGGTTTTTCGGAGTGAGGGTACAAGTTCATGTACCCGGGGATTCTTATACTCTTTCTTGCTTATCTTTAGTCACATATGTACCCGCGATAAAGTCATGAAGAGAACGACAATCTTTACGAATTAACACCATTAAAATGCTGATTAGTAAACCAATTCCTATTGTTAAAACATATATATATTGTGCAATGAATGTACGAATGAACATGGTGAAATAAGTAACATCAGCACCATTCTTTTTAATAATTCTAATACCAGATAGTCTTTTTCCAACAGTGAAACCGCGCCAAAGCACCGGAGCTAAAAATATATATAGGACGTAGATAAAATCAATATGTAATATGTCTATCCCAATAAAATAATGACTGAAAATTGCAAGTGGCAAGTATACGCATATAATATCTAATATTAAAGCACCTAAACGCTGAAAAAATCCTGCTGGATGATGTAACATCATAAGCACACCTCGATCCTACATCATTATATACCGTATATAGGGTGCATACTAGACAAATAGGATTGGTAAATATTACGTCATATAAAGCTCTTTTTTATATGGCTATAGTCTAGTAGTAATGACTACCATGGCAAATGTTAGTCACTATTATATTTATTTAAAACGCTCTAATCCACCTTTTCAAAATGAAGAGGGCTTTTTTATTTCAACACCATTCAATAATATTAATATATTCATATAAATGTCTAGCAACAAGCGGATAAATGAGCAAAATATGTCATTTTTTCCTTAAATCGTTTCATAAGAAAAAAACACGTGAATGACTCTTTTGCTAGAATGAAATGAGAAATACCTTACTAGCTAGGGACTTATCTATCAGATTTATGTAAAGCGTCACTCAACGAATAGCGTTTTCCTACTATTTGAATGTGAGAAGGGAGAGGAAAGATATTAGGGATGTCAAACAATATGAAAAAATATCAGGTGAATTGTTTAAAGCGTTAGGTTATGTAGACGAATTGTTCATTAACACAGCTAATAAATCTATAGATGAAATAAAAGAAGCAGAGTATATTTTGAATAGAATCCAACAAGACTTATCTCTTATGAAGTTAACTATTAATAGAAGAAAAAAGACATCTAAGCAAAGTAGAATTGCAAAAATGAGGTGAACAAGTTGAGTAATAACAATAAGAAACCAGAGCTAAAAGGATGGATTTTTTGGATCATTGCTTTAACTCTTGTAGTCGTCATTACTGGATCATTAAAATAGGTAAACAAGACCCTTTGCGTAAATTTTGTTGTTTTTTACTTGCATTTGAGTTACTGATCATAGTTTGTAGAGAAGGAAAAATGCCACGAACGTTCGTTTTATACGTGTTTAGTTCTTATTATCCATAGCAACAATTAATGCGAAACAGCCTATCATAAAAAGGAAACAAGGCTTTAATTTTTTTTCAAAAAATCTCATTCAATCCTCGTAGTTTATCATTGATCATCTAATGGTTCAAATTCGAACATATATACATTTTTATTACCCTTAAAAAAATATCCCTCGTTCAAAATAAGTAACAGTCACTACATTAATAGACCACGTGGCTCAATTTTTCTCTTAAATTTCTTATACACTAATAATATTTTAGCTGTTTTCTATATTTACAAGACTTTTTTTATTTGCAGTTGTTGACATGTTTTTTGATATAAAAAGTTGCCGTTATTTTGTTGGTCATTGAAGAAAATAGTTAAAAAAAGATTAGTAGAAAGGGGCGGACTATTCATTTAATACATTTCTCTTTATCGTAAATTCATTTTTAAAGCTGTCGAGCATACACTGAACTATAACAACTAAAGGAGGTCGGTACAATGGTACTGGCTTATGTAGCAAATGGAGATGGCACCGTGTCGGCTATCGATACTAAGAAGAATTCCGTGATCGCTACAATATTTGTTGGAAATCGACCAAATAATATAGCAATCACTCCTGACAGCAAATTTGCTTATGTTCTGAAAGACGATAGAAATTTTATGGGCACTATATCTGTAATAGATATCAAAACACATTCAATCATTGCTACAATACCGATAAATAATAATGCTAATTCCCAAAATAATATCGTCTTTACTCCCAGTGGTAAATTAGCGTATGTCACGAACCTTGGCTCACGTAACGTATCAGTTATTGACACTAAGACGCACTCGGTCATTGCTACTGTTGCTGTCGAATTAGGGCCAAGAAGTATTGCTATTTCACCTGATGGTAAGTTGGTCTTTGTTTCTACATCTCGGAGTGTGTTAGTTATTGATACAAAGACTCACAATGTGATTGCTACTGTACCTGTTGGAGATTTTCCGAGGGTTATAGCTATCGTACCGGGTGGGAAACTACTCTATGCTTCAAATAATTCTTCAGGAAATATTTCCGTCATAGATACGAATACTCACTCGGTCATTGCTACTGTGACTGTTGAGAATATGCCAAGCGATATCGTATTTACACCAAATGGGAAAATGGCATATTTAATAAATGGAAACCAAAATGCCATAGGTTCAGTATCTGTAATCGATGTTAAAACTCATTCTGTAATCGCTACAATTCCAGTAGGGAACACCGCAGACCTACCAAATGATATTGCTATAACACCAGAAGGGAAATTAGTGTACGTAACTACTTTTTTCGGAGACGCAGTAACAGTTATTGATACAAAAGTCCAATCAATCATTGCGACAGTTCAAGTAGGTCGTTTTCCAGTAGATGTGACCTTCACACCCGACGGAAAACTAGCATATGTTGCGAATAACCTCGGTGCTACAGTAACAGTAATTGATGTAAAAACGCATTCTGTAATCTCAACTGTTAGCGTTGGTACTAATCCTCAAGCAATAGCAATTACTCCACAATGAGCGCCAGCAAATATGCTGGCTTTTCTGTAATTATGATAAAATTTTTTGTTGGTATTGTTAAGAGTAAAAATAAAGATTAGCTTAGGTTGAGTTTCATATCTCTAATAGCCATATTTACTTTAAATCCTTTAATCAACCAGTTAATAATGCATATTTGGTAATCTTTTATCTTTCCGATGGACAGGTGGATTTATTAATTCAATTTTCTATTGGTATGGGCTTTAGTCGGGCTAATTATGTATATTTACGCTGATTATAAAGAGTAAGTGATGAATTTCCATTACTCTTACTGAATAAAAATTTAGTAATTAACGTTAAAGTACATTTCGTTATAAATTGTCCTGAACAATTAGGAACAACTCCTACACTTGCGAGGTAGAACCAATTATAGCCTTTCCGGAAGAATGTTCAGAAGCTTACCAAAATGCAGCGCCAAGCATCCTAAATAGATAGTATGTTACCAAGTCTCTTCAAAACATATTCATTAATTACCCATATATTAATTATATACATATAGGAGTAGGGGAGGGTTCATAGAATCTAATGTTCAAAAATAAGTCAAGTTGTTTAAGATAATAAGCTAATGAAATTCACAGCTGTGATAGTCATGTATATGTTTGATTTAGGATAGGGTATTTGAAGAAGTTTCACATTTACGAGAAAGGGTTATTTCGACTTGTGCTTTTTTTTAATATCATGTCTAACCAATTTACTCGTCATGGATTCATCGATGCCATTTTTAACTGCACGTTTTATTATTTCATATAAGGCGATTAAGAGGATAGGGATAGAAAATAACAACAAAAACTCCAACAGATTCACTCCTAACAAAAAGTAATTATTTACTAGGTTAAAAACAATTTGTGCAAAGTATAATATGCAACATGATTTCTAACTAAAAGTGCCTCTATTGTTTATGTATAGGTGTTAAAATAGTTAAGCCTTATCTCGTTCTTCTAGTAATTTTTCTATCATTTTCTTTGTCATAGATTTATCAACTCCATTTTTAACAGCTCTTGTAATAACCCAATACATTGCGAGTAGATTGACAACCCAAAACATAAGAAAAAAAGTAATAAATATAAAATCAATTGAATAACCAAAATCCAATTATATCACCCCTTTTTTATTGTTTTACCTCTTAAGTTATAACATTATTTATACATGTTTAAAGGAGTGAAAAGGTTGCCTCGAAAATCAGTGCTCACAAAGGGATTATAGTGATTAAAAACGAAGGCACCCTGGTCAGTGCATATTTATATTGAGCGTCTCACCATTATTAAAACGAAGATTTTCTTTATTACAAGTTATTAACCCTTTACATTTGGGGCATGTGACTGTAGTACCAATTTAATAGCAAAATCATAAGTTCTTCTATCATAAATTTTTACTGGTGAAGGAAACCAATATATACATTCTTGGCAATGGATTTCAAGTGAATTTATATCAGTCATGTATACACCTCCTTGTATTATTTATTCTATTCTTTACAATAAATACCTTTTTATTTAAAAAGATGTATGAATACACATGATAAATCATGTTTGTAGGAGGATGTTTAGATGAATAAGAAGATAGCCATTATTAACAAAGAGGCCTAGCTTATCACTAGGCCTACTTTAAGAGGTCATATTTATATCAGCGAATTTTAAGTTATAAAAAAAGATATTGCTATTAGCTAAGCTGCAAATCTTTTCGTAAATTTAGTTACTATTTTCACCAAATTTATATTATTAGAAATGGATTTAGACCTTAGACATCATTTTACAGAAGAAGGACAGATGCCATAAACTCTAGTTGTGTAATTGATTTTTTTCTAATTAGAAAAAAACTATTAATATGAAAACAGCCTTGCATAAAAATATATTAATGATCCCACATATGTTTAAATCGGCATCGTATCAACAAAAAGTTATTATAGGAAGTAGGTTACGTAAAAAAGGGAACTTTTAAGCATCTAAAACTGTATACACGGCAGTGGAAGAAAATAACGGTTTAAATGTGATGTTTTCAGCAATTTGAGTTTCAATTGTATAAATACCTACTTTTTTAAAAGTTATAAGAAGAAATCCACATGATAATTCATCATTAATGGTAGAGTTAAAAATTATTGTTCCGTTTTCATCAAAGTTCAGAGGGAAAAATTGTCCACTTTCAGAATCATATGAAAAAGTCTCTATGTCCTTTCCTTGATTGGGGTCTGCTAATGTAGAAAATACTGTCACCTCACTAGGGACTTGATCAGAAGTTGCTTGAAAGCAAGAAAAAAAGCCTTGTTGCTCATCAACAATAAGTGTGTTATTTAAGGTTGTATAAAAGCTTATAGACATATTCTGTACACCTCCTTGATTCAAGGATAATTATAGTTTATTCACTATAAACGATAATTGGTTGTATATTAATACTATGTGAAATGTTTGTTTTACATTTATGTATGATAAGTAGTTTAGCGGATCTTTATAATAAGGAAAGTAGAAAAGTGCTCTTTGAAATTTTTTTACAAAATATATTAAACGTATAGACTAAAGCTTAATCCCCTGACCCACGAATTAAATGTGTGCAATATCCCTCAAGTAGTGTTAATTGACCTAAGTGACTCATATCACTATTCTGAATCTTTTTCTACTTTACACTACTCTTATAGTGTTAAGTAGAAAAGTAGATAGGGTATGAAGGAGTCTGTTTAATGACTAACTTACTACAAATGATTGAAAACAAAAGAGAAGAAATGAAAGAAATAGCTGAAAGAGAGGGACTTACAAGTGAGAAGGTAATTCGATGTAGTCAAGAATTAGATAAGCTATTGAATGATTACCAAATATCATTGGCAGTGACTAAGGACTAACATAATTGTTAGTTTCGGATTCAACTTAACTAGTACATTTGTTAAAAACATCTCCTTTTTTGCACGTTTTCTTTTGTCATATATTTTTATTTCCATATACAAACTAAGTAATTTATCCAAGCATTGTATTTTTTACTGAATAAAAGATTTTGAGACATTCTTTTATTTGAGAACTATTATTTTCTAATAGGGTGTGTCAATTGACATGATGTAGGGGGAGAATAAATGGCTAAAAATAATTCTCCAGTTTTTCTTTCTACCCAAGAAGAAAAACCTCCTTAGACGGAACTAGGGTAGAGTTACTAAGATTAAGAATACCAGAACATTTGTATGGAAGGCAGGCGAAACTTGATTGATTCTTTCAGTCAAATTTCTTTGTGGTTGGTATGAATGATAATATCGAGCCCGTAATATTACCTTACAAATTTTAAATCGGTTATTAAGGTTGTATCAGCTGATGCTAACTACTCTCATGCCTCTTCCATATTATTAGACACTGTGAGTGGTGTACAGCAGCCTGTTCAATTCGATGTAGAGCATAACACCAATCCAAACTTTACTGTACCTTGACCTTTGTTTATCAGGAGACCTTTTTGTTTATGGCCATCTGTCGTTAAACTCAAGGGGGTGGCTGGAGAATTTGTTAATACTAGATCAATGAATTGTGGATTTAACAAAACAAGCACTCATATATTGAGTGCTTGTAATATAAAGGAGGTGAATTCAAGATAGATGATTATAAAATGTAAATACCAGCTGTAATACTTATTTTGTGTATTCTGTTAAAAAATATGCATTGATTAACAATAGATTTTTTTATTATAAAATTTTTTCATACGATCTTATTGAATGGATCAATTGTCACAGTTAGATTAATTGTCATGAAACTTCTTGTTAGTAATATTTACTTATTTTGGAAAAGTTCTATTGTGATGCTCTAAAATGCCCTATATAATGAGACTGATTAATATAAAGATGACTATAATTCGCTTAGTCAGGATATTTTAATTTGGAGGTGTGGCTGTTGAAAAAACTAATGACACTTGTTATGGTATTCGGTTTATTAGCACCTTTCAGTGCTGGTAATGTCGAAGCATCAGGTAATTGCGGTGGGAAAACAGAAAACCCATGTGATGTTCATTAAAGGTTGTTTATGTGTTGCTTTTCAATCAAAGAAATAACTACGTATAAACCAAATATTCGTGGCATCTTATCTTAAATGAGGTCAATTTCATAAGATTTTTTTTGCTGTTCTAACTCAGTCTCAATTGTAACTAAATTTATGAAAAGAACCTTATTAAAAGCATGCTTAGCAACAAGAATATGATCATACTAAGTACATTAGGAAATTATTGCTGATTTGATCAAAGCTATTTTTATTTTTTTGTCTGGCCCACACCAAAAATGATAGGGAAACATAATTTAAAATGGATGGGATTGCTTCACTTCACATTAGCCCCTACTTTTGAAGCAGGGGCTTTTTTTATATTGTATTAAGAATCAATGATCATGCTATACAACCATCAGGTATAGCCTTACATGTTTGGATTTTAATGATAACAGAGCTTTACTGAAATACGTGTGTTGTTTCCTATTTTACTTAAAATAACAACTTTTCATTAATATTATCATGTACATATCAAAACAAACTGTTTGAAGATTATATAGCCTATATTTCCTAACTCTTCATATAGTAATCAAATTTTTTAGATGAATTTACACCTATACAGCCCTGCTAGAGCCTAAACAACTGTAAAATACTAGTATTATAACTTGGTTTGGTTGTATTAATTATTTTACGAAATAACATTAAGACAGATTTCATTTATATTCTTACTTACGCATTGTATCTTCAACGAAATGTGAAAAGTGTAAGGGGCAGTAATATTTTTGTGGTAAACAGACAAGTTTTTAGATTAAAACGTGTTGCATATCACTTTAATAATTTGAACAAAAAAATAGCGCCGCATTCCCCTTCAAAATCTATTTGATTTAGTGGGGGTTAGTCGCTAAGGTCTTCATTCACCTTGTTCTTCAATGTATTTTTTTATTATGTCAATGGTAGCTCCTCCTGTAGTT
>NZ_JAXBME010000032.1 GCF_033963835.1 Cytobacillus sp. IB215665 | reverse complement strand
AACTACAGGAGGAGCTACCATTGACATAATAAAAAAATACATTGAAGAACAAGGTGAATGAAGGCCTTAGCGACTAACCCCCACTAAATCAAATAGATTTTGAAGGGAATGCGTCGCAATTTTTTTGTTCAAATTCGATCAGTTCTGTTAAAAGGTCTTTACTTTCAGATGTTGTAAATTCAGTTAACTTAACGGGCTGCTTATTACTATTTAAATCATCGGACTTAGCATCTCTGATGGTGTATTTGTATTATCCAATACGTTACAACCTGTCATTATTATTACTATAGAAATTATTAATACAGAAGATAATACATTTTTCATAAGAAATCACCTAACTTTTTTAAGTAAGTAATTTAGTATTATAACTAGTAATTACGTTGGTTCAAACTATTGTTTCAGTGCACTGTATGTTTATTAATGGCTCTTTTCATAAGCTTTATTGCCTTTTCCACATACATTTTAAAACTGATGTGTATGATATGATTCATGAACTCTAAGTGTGTACTTATTTGTTTCTTAATACAACTATCTTATTCATCGTCCCTTTGTGGCTTTCTTCCTTTCCAGCCATTTGATTCGAGGGTATGATCAAGGTCTTTAAAGAATTTCCCCCATTCAATAGAAACTGTATCACGTTCTTTCATAGTTTATCTGATTTTGCTCCACCCTCTTCATTTTTCTTATTCTCCATATTCAACTCTCCTTCACATAACGAAATGATGTTTTAAA
This sequence comes from Cytobacillus sp. IB215665, assembly GCF_033963835.1. NCBI lineage: Bacteria > Bacillati > Bacillota > Bacilli > Caryophanales > Bacillaceae > Cytobacillus > Cytobacillus sp. IB215665. Next base: position 26,175 of record NZ_JAXBME010000032.1, on the reverse strand, counting down.
CGTATTCATTTTTTAGTAGAAGAAACATTGGAAAACTAGCCTGAGATAAGCCCTTATATTCCAAATAACTACCAATTATATCTGTTACATTAGAAGACGTAGGTTTTTCTTATACAGTTTCACTCATTTAAAGAAAATATATCCATTTTGTTATTAATAGAAGCAGTATTCTATGGATATTTGTGACTTCACCTTTTTTAGTAAGAATAACAACAATCAATGAGAAAACTGGGTTATTTTTAAATACTATCTATCAAGAACCATTTCTATATCCTTATTTAATTGCACCAAGATATTTGTAATTCTATCTATGTTTTCCTCAGTGTTAAATTCTTCAGGTGAAATACCTTCTTCATAAAATATTTCCCTAAAAGAGTCACTGTGTTTTTTCATAATAGTAGCGATGCTATGAATATCATTATTAGATATTGACCTTGAACTTATGTCAATAAGTAAATTCTCAATTTGCCAAATATGTTCATAATATAGTAAATCTATACCCTCTAATTGTTGAAGATACGCCAGGTCGCCTCCATCCTGGTTTATTTTTCTGATGTCTTTGTTAAGTGCATTAGTAAACAAAGCTTGTTCTGTATCATTAAAACCTTCATTATATAGCTCTAATGTTTCACCAATATCATACAATTGCTTTGCACCAATATTCTTTATGGAAGTTCTAAAAATTCTCTCTTCAATACGTTCAATATTCCGTTGATGTGAGATATTCATTTCATATAATTGATACAACAAATAGAAACTTAAAAAAATTAGGATAGCAATACAACCCCACAAAATTTTTAGATTTTTAATCCTTTCCTCCCCCTTATTGCTACTATACGTACATAATCTAATTCAAGAAATGACCTCTTTGATTAAAAAATATTTGAGTTTCTGTTAGCCAAAGCAGACTAAGATTAAGAATCTATTATTGACTGTTAATTTTCATTTCATATATTCAAATGTTTTTTTGACTTTATTTAATTCATCATCTTCATACTTTAAATTTTTTAACAAATCTCTAAAGTAACTTTCAAATTCTTTATTGCTCATGTTAGATAAAATACTAAAAGCTAATATTTTTTAAATAATCTCTCCCCTAATATGGTTTAGTTAATCGTTTTTTTAAAAGGCTCTTTTCGTAAACCTTGTTGCTTGAAGTTTAGTTGACACTAATATGTATCAAATTACCAAATTAATTATACAGAAAGCATTTAATTGAAGTAAATACAAAATTTAGAGAAATCTCAGATATATTAATTAGTATACTAATAGCTTTCTCAACATTCTTCATCTAAAAATGGCTCTTGTTGTAGACTTTGTTGTACTTATATTAATAGTAGGCATCAAGGTGAGGTTTTAGCCGAATCAAACTTTTTAAAAGTAGAAAAGATGCCACGAATGATAAATTAGACGTATTTGTACGAAATTGAACCTATATAAATAAGCATTAATAAAGACATGTCTCTTCTAGAAACATGTCTTTTTATGTAAGATTTTATTAACATAAATATTCAGCTCCACTCAATGAAAGCTCCCATTATCAACTCTGAATATAGTTTTATTTAGCATCTGTCATTCTTTTTCTCTTTAGTTTCTTAAATTCCAAGAACAAATAGATTCCTATTATGAAATATGTTATAACCATCCCAATAATCAACCGTACATCTTCGCTATATGTAGTGAGCGATAATATAACTGTCGGTAGATGAAGTGCTATCAAAATAACAAACATAACAGGAGTCTTTGCCCAAATTGAAAATAAAACTAAAAAAGTCAGAACAATTAAGCCAATAACTAGACTACCTAACCAATCAAAGTTGATAGTTGGGGTTTTATAAAATGTATCGACTACCATTAAGCCTACAAAGAATGTTAAGGTAATAATAATTGGAAGTAACAAAATAAGAAATTCTGTTAACTTTGAAACTTGATTGCTAGCAGTATAGCGAAAAGTTATAAAAACTCCTCCAGCGAACATCAAACTAAACAAAATTGTTCCTACGATTTGCAATAGACTATAACTTAATGTACCTTGAAATAAATCTCCTAAGATAGAAAATGACAATGTACTAATAACAAAGAGGGGAACATATTTCGCCCACAACTTATAATCGGTTTTCATCTCATTTGAAATATTTTTCATATATTCTTTGGGTGAAGCCCCCACTATTTGATCAATTGACTTACCATGCTTTTCAGCTTCAATAAGATGAACCTCAAGCTCTTCAGCAATTTCATTAATTTCACTATCATTTTTTCCACTTGAAAATAAGTACAACCTTAAATCATCAATAAATTCCTTACTTTTATCAGATAGTTGATGTCGTTTCATTGTCTCAACCTTTCCTTTTTGTTTCTTGTTTAATAACTGCATTAACACTTTTCTCAAGTTGACTCCATCTACTTAAAAAATCATCCAAAGCATTAATTCCTTTTTCTGTAAGTGAATAGTACTTTCTTTTTGGGCCTGCTGTTGAACTTTTACGTACAGAGGTTACGAGGCCTTCACGCTGCATTCTCATTAACAAAGGATAGATTGTTCCTTCACTTACTGCACCAAACCCATACTCACTTAACCGTTCAGCCATCTCATATCCATAGCACTCTTTGCCATGTATAATTGCCAATAGACAACCATCTAAGATTCCTTTCAGCATTTGTGTTTGTGACATTATCGTTCCACCATTCTTATTATCTTGTTTTACAAGGTATATATTTAGTATATGCATACTTAACTTGTAATGCAAGGTATTAATGAGAAAAATATCCATTTACAAAAAGTAACCATTAGCAAATGACAAAGGCGCATATCTATCTTTCAGATTTGCGCCATATGGTGGTTTAATTTATCGTTCCCTACAAAAGCCTCTTATTAGTAATATAAATTTAAATTATGCTATATTTCTTGAGTGCATAGCTAATACCATCATCACTGGATTTTTTCGTAATAAAATCTGCAGTATTCTTTAACTTTTCACTACCATTTCCCATTGCTATACCAAGTCCTACTAACTCCAGCATATCAATATCATTCTCTCCATCACCAAAGGCGATAGCCTCTGATTACTTATTACTGAGAAAAAAGGCAAAGAAGAATTTCGATTGCCTTTTTTCCATTGTAGTTTAATTTAGGGATTGCTAACTGAAGGAGGTACATTGATATTTTCAAGCCAATTCGCTAATATTGCAAAACCTTCCGCTTTTAGTACATAAAACAACCGTTTCCCATCCCTAGCTAAGTATATAAGATTATTTTCTTTAAGCTCTTTTAAGTGATAGGACAACTTAGTATTTGAGACATTAAAGCCTTCTTTGATTCATCACCTATACTCCAACATCACCAATTTCGAGCTCCCTTACGTGATTGGGTAAATGATTAGTCAATAATTATATTCTGCTTTAAATTTATGACGGCTAACCGTGATAGTTATATTACGAATCGTTAAAAGTTTTATGCAACTTTGCTTCTTTATATGAAGTGTCATCGTTGGTTAAAACTGTATCTTTTGTTCCTTTAAGATAAGTATCAAAAAATGCTAATGTATATGCATTTATTATTCTATGAGCTTTTTTAGGTTTAATTTTTCCTGTAAATCCAACCATAGAAAATACCGGACTCCATAGAGGTACGTCAGAAAAATCGAAATGTTCAGCACTATTGACTTCAAGTACAATCCCTTCTCCACGAGGAATATCTTTCATTCTTTTTCCATGATCAGTTACTATATTATCTGCTTTTTTCTTATCTAATCCCATAGCTATTAGATTTTTTCTCATGTTCAAGTAGTTTCTCCCTATTGCCCTCATGTACATAAATGGTTCTTCCACGCCAATTTCATGTGCATTTCCCAAGGGGTATCCATCCATATTTATACCAGCTTTAAATCGATCATCTAATGCAAGTGTATTAGCAACTGAAGCACCTCCTGATGAATGACCAAAATAACCTACATGATCCAAATCAAACTTCCCTTTCAAAATTTTGTGATCATGATTAATTATTTCAATTTGATCTAGTATAAAAGATGCATCTTTTGATAGTGTATATACACTATCCTCTATTGCTTCCCAAGAGCTAGAATACTGGCTTTCTATTGGACCAGAATTTAATATAATTCCTGAACTAATATATGAATGTTCAATACCAACAACTATATAACCATGACTTACAAGCTCTTCTATTTGAAAAGAGTTCAATGATGTTGAAGAACCATGTGCATGAGAAAATAGAAGTACTGGATATTTATTTTTTTTATTTGAAACTCTAGCTCCCTTGATTGAATTTGTTTCTATTTTATCGACACTATTCAATAAAAATCTTGGAATATTTAAGAACTTTGAAATTTCTTCAATAAAGTAAGAGCTGTTTGGATGGTATGGTGCCTGATTGTTTTTTGTAATTTTCATATCTGTTGGATACCACATTTGAATAATTAATTCTCTATAGTCACCAGATTTTTTCGTAAAAACTTCTTCTCTAGATTGATCAACGTAGTGTTCAATAATTTTACCGACACTATACTCACCTGTAGGTTTTGGTAATTTTATTTTTGGAAATAAATAACTTAGTATACTAACTACAAAAAATAATGATATATATATTGAAAAGGTCCACCATTTAAAACCCCCATTTAAATAATTTACACCCACCAAAATAACTGACATGACAACTAATACATATTTAATAAGTTTATTCTTAAAGTGGTAAATCACTACACCAATAATACTAATTAACAATAAGATAATAATTAATAATTCAAAGAGATCCATTTCTAATCCTCCATTTTCTTAATTGTTGATCATGATCATTAACTATTATAAAAGGTGGTGAGAACCCCACATCAATATAAGAAATTCATTTATTTATGTTAAAATACAAAAAAAAGATCGGGTTAACCCAATCTTTTACCTATGTACAGATAGTTATATGTTTTTTCTCCTTTTAAAATGTTTAACTCATACCTTCCAGGATGGCTTTCAATGTAAGTAAAAGTCGTTTCTTCTTTCCGTTCAAAATTCAGACTTTCTATTTTTTCTTTAATCACTTCCAACTGAAAGTTCTTTCGGAAGTCTCTGTTAATGTTATTGTTTATATGGAAATTTTCGTAACATACATAGCTTCCCATTAAATGACTGTGTTCTTTTAAATACCCCTGCACCTTTTGAAGTAAAAATTCCTCGTGGTTAAGACTATAAGTTGATGTACCAGTATCAATTAAAAAATCGATCGAATGTTGTTTAATTGGTATATTTAAAAAGTCAGAGCATATAAATAGTATATTCTTTTGAGTTTCATAGGATTCAAGGATGCTCTTTAGAACCTGCATCTTTTTATAATTTGGCTCTAATGCTATATATAAACAATCCTGTGGTAGTGATTCATATATATACCTTAAGGAAGTTCCTATTCCAGTTCCCAGATGTAAAATATTTTTATATTGAAGCTGTTCGAAGTCGACCCTACTATAAGACCAATCTAGAGATTTATATACGTTATCTATAAACTGTTCATCTGTTTCCTTTATGTAATCATACATAAAATCACTAAATTCATTAATTACTTTTTTTTGATCTCGAAGTTTATAAGAATCTTTGATTGTAGTGGAAGTAAATAAAATACCATCCTTTATTAGGTATTGTTCATTACAGTTACATTGTAGTACACCGTTTAAGATTTGATTGTTCTGTATATCTCCGTCAATTATATTTATTTCTTGTTGGCATTCATTACATTCCAATAACGATGCTGCAGATAACTTCATACCCATTTGCTTTATTACCTGGTTCTTTGTAGTATCAAAATGGTCAATTTCAGCTTGTAAATTACTTTTTATTTTTTCATATTCAATTATTTTATTATCAATCTCTACAAATTTTTCTTCAAATAACCTTTTATAATATTGATTATATTGAAGTGATGAAAGTTTACCGATCCTTCTATATTGATATATAGTTTTAATTTCACTTAATTTGAATCCTAAATTTTTTAAGTAAATTATATCTTTTAAGTCCTCTTGACATCTCTCCCCAAATTGATATTGACCAGTAGTTTTTTCAGGTGCAATCAATCCCATATCCATATAATGTCTTACCGTATCAATGCTTATGTTATTTTCATTCGCAAATTGTCCTATTTTCACATCAATTTACTCCTTACCTATATTATTATGTAAACAGTAATCTTATCAAAGTATGTATATTCAAATAGAGAGTTGCTAGTCAACAAGTAATTCTTTCATTCTGTTAAGAAAGGTTGAACACAGACAATATTTAAGCTAGGGTTTGTACATACCAACCTACTCCATCTTAATGGGATTTTATGTACTCCATAATCTTGTTACATCTATTAATGTTTGACGATTAAACTCCATTTTGTATACATCTGGTTTTGAGGTACCCAACAAAAAGTTCAAATCGTATTTACTGTCATAATACTCCATCATCAAAGCCATTACTGCTCCATGAGTACCTAATGCTATTTTTTGCCCTTTGTTCTCTTCCAATAATTTATTCAAGACCTTTATAGCTCGATTTTGACAAATTGAATTAGACTCCCCTCCCGGTAAAGCAAAATCAGGATTAGAGTATGACTTATTCAGTAGAGGTAATAATTCCTCATCAGATATTCTCTTGTTTCCATTGATGAAAATCCTTTCTTTAAGATCTTCAAATACTATTACTTTTTGTCCCGAGCGTTGAGCTAGTTCTTCTATCGTTAAAATTGCCCGTTGATATGGACTTGAAACGAAAACCTCGATCCCTTCTCCATGTAATAATTCAGTTATTCGACAAGAATCTAATTTACCTTTTTCCGTTAACCCTCTTGTTCTTTCATTTCCATCCTTTGGTGACTCCCCGTGTCTTACCATGTAAATATATGTATGCATTTATAGCCCTCCATGTTTCTAATATTAGTATGAAATCTTTATATGTAATCTTGTATACTGAGTGATATATTAATAGCTTTGAAGAGCGGTCAACTCACATGATATTGTTGTGCCTTATTGTTCATATGATAAATATTAATATTATTTTCCCTTCATGATATTTCCATAAATGCGGCACTATATATTTCTTGCATCTTTAAGAAATAATCACAATAAGGGGACATTGTATTTTGCGCAAAAGCTGTTAAAGCTCCCCTAATAAACCAAAGTTGGACAAACTCACTTAATTGTTTTATATTAATGTAATCATATTTCATATATTCGATTGTAAAACTCTTTATATAAGATTTCATATCGTTTGAACAAGAAGTATGTGGAGCTTGGGAAGTTAATAGCGCTGCAATATCAAAGTAATGATTACCTCTTCTTGATTCGCCAAAATCAATAAAAAAGTATTCATTAGTTTTATCATTATATATTGTATTCCAACTACCTAAATCCCCATGGATCCACGAGCTATCATCTTGGTCTATACGGCTCAAATGATTTATCATTGTATCCATGTTAAATGTCACTACTCCTTTTTTCACGTTATACCATTCATCTCGAAGGTTATTCCAAGTTGTAGTTAAGTTAAATCTGTCATTTCTTTTTTCATCCCACTCAAAACCTAGTAGCGCTTTCCTTAACAAAACAAGTTTCTGTGTCCATTGTTGTATAGTTGGTTTCACTGAACTTGGTGAACAATAAGATTGTAGATGGTAGACCTCCCCATGTAGATCAATCCATGCTTTTCCATCAATTGTTTGGAGAATATTTGGGACAATTGCAACATTAGAGCGAGACTGTATATGCGAATGCAACTCGTACTCAAAGCATGCTGCATCAATTGATAAAAGCGATCTTAAAATATACTTTTTGTTCTCTGTTTCTATTAGGAAAGTTTTTGATGTATTACCTGACGTTAATTCCCTTATATGCTGAATACCTTCTAATTGATATTCTTGTTGTAATTTTTCTTTGTCCATCAATAAGTCCTACCTTTTAGTTGCAAATTAAGAATGTGTTGATTTTGCCCTAATATCTATTTTCTGTTAAAAACTTTTTATACTATAGGATTTATCCTCCCATTAATTCCCTAAATATCATTTTATCTATTTATGCTACTTTTTTCTATCTATAAAAGAGACCCCCTTTCCTAAAGAAAGGAGCCATGTTGTGTAAGATGGATCGACCATCCATTAGCTCGTAAGTATTTTTTTGATATTTTTTAAGTTAGTCTGCTTTTACCTTTTCTTTGATAAGGATATTGCAAGTAAGTTAAAGAGATTATTATTCAAATGGTAAAATGATTAAAATTATTGCTGAAACAAAAATTATTTTAGACAACAACTCGACTAGTCGGTGCTCATGATTTTGCTCTAAACTATTGACAGCAGCCTCCCCAACTTCAATGAGCCTTTTCTTCAATGAATTGTCAACAATGAGTTTCCACAGGAACAACAATTGAATTATGGATACTAATATTAAATGCCAATAAGAATATTGAATTCCAATTCCAAATCTAATTAAATCTAAAAACATTATTATCGTAGTAGCTACAAATGCAACCTTGTTATATCTATTCCAAGCCATAATAGAAATTGCCTCAATCGAGTTAACAATCTCTAGTCTATCTTTGTGTGATAACTGTTGTAACAACAATGGACGTACAGATGCCGCCATAATAATCCCTCCACCAACAATGACAGCAAGTAATATTCGTTCAATAGATATAAGAATTATCTCTAACATAAAATCCCTCCCTTTCCACGAATGCAAGTACATACTTGCTTTAATGGTAAAAATTCAGCTAGAGTGTTAACCCTCTAGCGAAAACATCAATAGTATTCTTTAAAAATTCTTCTTCAGTTAAATAGGTAACCTGGGTGCCATGATTGGATTGAGACATAAAAAAGCCAAAATTCATCCAAATTAATGCCATTGCTTGAGCTTCAACATTTGTATCAATCATCATCCCCTTTTCTCTCATTGTATTAAAATATTCAATTAAATTCTCCTTCAACTGCCGTGGTATGTTTGCGATTTGTTGTTCCAGTTCAGGAAATAAATCTCCTTCTTTTAAGCTAATTATTATCAAATCACGGTTTTGGTTTAGCAGTTGTTGGTACAATTTAGAAAACATCAATAAGTCCTTTGCTAAATTCCACTCTACCTTTTCTTTTATCGCTCTTGAAAGGGTAGGAACATATGATACCTTATCAAAAGCAGCTTTAACAATTCCCTTCTTATTTTTAAAATGACGAAATAAAGTTACTTCATTTACACCAGATTCTTGGGCAATTGCACGGGTAGTTGCTCCTTTAAATCCTTTCTGTCTAATTAGTTTTAAAGTCGCTTGTAAAATTCTTTCACGGGTATCTATATGTGCTTTCATCAGTTTCTCCTCTTTTTATATTATGCAAGTAATCACTTGCATAATAACCATTATTACTTTTTATGTCAAGTTACATAAAAATAACTTTATTTGGGATAATTTTTCTTTTACGTCTTCAACCTTCATGAATTGAATAGCAATAAATTACAATTTTTTTCAATAAATTCATACAGCAATATCGCTTAAGAAAAAAATGGCAAATTTCTTCGCCATTTTGCTAAATATCTAGCATATTACTTTTAAAGATACTAAAAACATTTATACTACCTCATTTTTTATCTTTTTGCTTTTACAATGAATAAAGAGTGCTATTTCATAAACGTACGATTTTGTGGAACAAAGTTCTTTCTTGTTTTAGCTTATAAATCTTGAGATAATCGAATCATATCTCTGCACTGTATACCGTTCTCAAAAATTTCTTCTTCATAATGTTTAATAAAAAAGTCCAAATCAACACCATTAATTCTAAAACCACATTTTTGGTATAGAGCCAATTGACCAATACTTGAATTTCCAGTTCCAATTTCAATCCTTTTATAACATTTTGCTTTTGCTACCTGTATTGCATCCATTACCAAATGCTTCCCTATACCTGTACCATGTAGCTTTTCTACAACTGCAACATTCACCAACTCAACTGTCTCAGGTCTTGTTGGAAGTAGTACATAAACTCCAATAACTTGCTGTTCCCTTTCGGCTACATAACATTCGCCCCTATTTACATAAAAAAAGCGCACGAACTGTATAAATTTCTTGGTTATGAAATAACAGGCTATAGGTTTGTAAAGCATTTGTAACGCTGACATCTCTCAATCTCTCACATTTCTGTTTAAAGATATTTGTATTAAGGTATTCTGAGCGAATCAACAGAACAGCGTAGATTAAAACAATTTCATATGAATTAAGGGTGATTAATCATGATTATTCGGAAACTAAGCATAGATGAACAACCTCCGATAGAATTGTTGTTACTGGCTGACCCTTCAAGAGATTACTCTCTTCTCACTTTTCCCACTTAAAAGATAGATAAAATTACAGCCTCTTCTTATTGACCAGTCTTCTACAAATTTAACCAAAGATTTTGCAATACCTTGACCGCGATATTGCCTCTTCGTAACGAGCGAGGTTATTTGAATCTTTGCTTCGTTACTTGTGTATGTTGTATGTACTGTTATTCCAATCATCCCAACTAGAGATTTTTCCTTTTCTGCAACAAAAGTGTAGTAATTTGGATTGGATTCGATACGTTCCATTCTTACTTTCATATCATCAATTGATGCAGGGTAGCCTAAATCAGCCATTAAACTTGTGAGTTGTGCTAAATCACTAGAGTCGTATTCTCTTATTTCCATTAGAAAAACCTCCCCAAATCCCTGTACTGTATGATTATTGTAAAAAACTCTAAGTTCATTCTGTACTCCTCTTATATTAACCGCATGGCAGCTACTATGTTCAGCAATTGTCCACGTTTATGGAAGAAGACTTTATAAGTTTTTCTCTAAACAGAGATGAGGCCTATCCTCAATAATTACTTCTTTATATTTTTTGAAGCCTAATTTACTCCAAAAATCTGTCCCTCTACTATTTTCTTTATGAACTGCCAAACGTAACTTTTCCTTTTGCCCCTGTCTAATAAGGTTTTCTATATGCTCATATGCTACAAGCGAATTACCTGCACCTTGATACTGTTTATGGATGACAAACAAGCTTATCCAAGGTGTATTATCTGATGAGTTATTAAGACAGTAATCTACTAAGCCTATGTAACTTTTATTCTTTTTGATTAAAAGCCGTGTGGTATTCAACTTTTTAGACTCTTCATACTCTGACTGTATATCTTCAATATTAATTGTGTTTTTATTTTTAGACATAAGGTTATAATCAGAATTTGAATTCATAATCTCAAGTTCAATCTGCCATTTACTTATGTCATTCGTTTCAAATGTTATCATTTCAACCACCATTTCTATTATTTAAGCAATCCTGCCATTTACCTTAATACCAATTATTTCAAATATTCAACGTCTAGACAATCCCTTTTACAATATATATATCCCGTGAATGAAAAAGCGCTTTTCCTAAACTAGGAGATAAACATATCGTTTTACAGAAGAAAAGATGTCACGAAATCTAGTTATATACGTGTTTATGGTTGGTACGAAAAACAATAACCTATGCAAAAATAACAAAAGGGCGCTCATCTTTATTTCAGATTTACGCCAGGTTGTTCAAATTGAGATTTTGTAACTGGTCATTAATTAGTGCTTTACAAATTTCCAACAATTTTTTTCATAATAACCGACTTAAAACTAGAGAGTAATTTCTATTATTATTACAACTCTACAGAATTTTTTATAAACGTATGTAATATTTGAGAATATAAATCAGGTTGCTCTCTATGTACTAAGTGACCCGCAAAAGGGATAACAGCAATATTTATACTAGCGTTTAATTGCTTGTAAGTGATAGCAGCAGAAACCTCTAGCTCTTGTTTTTCACCAACTATACATAGAGTTGGGATTTTGATATTAGCTACATCACCTGTTTCATCAAATGGATAAAATTTATCACCATTGAAAGATTGAAGTAATGACTTCCAATCATTTTCCCCATGAATTTCGTTCAAGAATGCTACTGCTTCTTCGTTATTAAACAATTGTTCATAGCCTTCAGCTTCTTCTCTTGAAAGTTCCGCCCAATTATCAGGTTCAACAGGGAATATCCCTGAATAGCTGAGAGACCTTACTTTATTAGGGAATTCTTTAGCAAAAAGCAAAGCTGCAACTCCACCTATTGATACTCCCGCAATATGACATTGTTTAATATTTAGAGATTCTAAAGTATCATTTAAATCTTTTACACAACGACTAAAATAATTATCAATTTCTCCAACAGACTTTCCGTGCCCCCTTAAATCAGGTCTAATTACTTGAAAGTTCCTAGCAGTAAAGTAATCACTTTGTTCCTGATACTCGGTCAATCCCGTCATACCACCAGAGTGGATAAGGACTAATGTTTCTCCTTCACCAATAATATTTGTATGTAAAATCATAGTTTCCCCCCTTTTTCTTTGTTCATATAAACATCCTTTAGCCTAATAACTCTTATTTGTAATCTACATGTTAAATTCACTAACAAAACCTTGCTTTTAAAGAAACTTAATTATTTTACACTTACTAATCAATTCATTTAGATTCCGGTGAACGCAATACAATAGACGCTTTTCTGCTCTATGATCGGAAGATAGGGTTATCTTGTTGTCTATCCATTATACTTTTATCTTTAACGCCCTCGTAGCAATAAAAGTTTTAATATACTTATCTAAAATTCTAGTTCCACCAAAATCGTCTTCATAAAAACCTGCAATGACAAAGCCAGCATCTATTTGACCTTGCATTTGGTCTTCCAAAGAATGAGCATATTCTATCGTTTGATGTGAATTGAGATAATCTTGAACCTCATCCTCAGGTAAATAATCTAGAGTAGATGAAGGTATAGAATGTTTTACATCTAAGATTCCTTTTCTTTCTTGAGTGTCATCAAAAATCCATAATAGAGGATTAGTGAATCCTGTGATCAAGATTCCTCTATCCTTCAATACTCGAGATGCTTCACTCCATACTGGATGTACATCTTTTACGAATAAATTTGAAACAGGGTTGATAATCATATCAAAAGATTCATCTTCAAAATTGCTAAGATCAACCATATCTCCTTGTATTGCTTTCAACGTTAAACCTTCACGTTTAGCAACTTTTTCATCTTGTTCTAACTGTTTCTTAGATATATCAGTTACTGTTACATCTGCTCCTGCTGCAGCAAGAATAGGAGCCTGTTGCCCCCCACCAGAAGCAAGGCAAAGTATTTTTAGACCCTTTAACGAATAAGGAAACCAATTTCTCGGGACAGGTTTTTCGGTTGTCACTGTGATCTCCCATTCATCATTTCTACTTCTTTCTATCATTTCACTGCTTACAGATTTAGTGTACCTAGAACCTTCTTCTACTTTCTTATCCCAAGCAGTGCTGTTTTGTTGTGTTGTATTCATTTTGTCATTCCTCCTGCCAAAAATATATAAAAATTCATCTATTTAACAATAACATAATATTTTGTTATTCAATTTTACTATCAAAAAATTCTCCCACATAACGAAAAAAGCACATTTCTGATTTATCACAGAACTGCGGCATTTAATTTCACAGAAGATACAATTGCTAAATAAGGGCTGTTATAGTACGAAAAAGATCAATAAAAGCAAAAATTAATGAAAATTACCTAGTACACAAATACACGCTCATAACACATAAATGGCATACTATAATTTATAAGATCCTTCTGCCAACCTCCCTGATCACCCTCCTTTCATGAACGGAACAGGGAGGTACATATATATGGCTAAGTTGTATTTTTTAGCCCTTTCCCCTCGTACAACTTTTAGTAGCTTATCTGCATCTTCAATATTAGCTGTTATCAAGGTTCATTTGGTATAAGTTTTAAAAGTCAATCAAAATATTGACTCAAAAAACAGCCCTACTAAGTATGTGGGGCTGCTTTTTATAATCAAATATTTACGTAATATTTCATTAAAAGCTCTTGCTTTCTTTCTTCAATTTCTTTAAATATATCTACATTAGATGAATTTTTTCGCTTGCGTTTCAATATACCTTTTAACAATGTTATCACCCTTTAGTTTTGATACTTTAAGTATAGGCTGATACCCATTTTCTGAAACCGAGCAAAAGATTTGTTTTTCTCTCATACTTATGACTGAAATGAACCTCCTTCATTTGCTCTATCAAACACAAATTTTCACCCCCATAAAGGTTAGGTAGTACGTCATCTAAACCGAACCAACAGCTTTTATCCATTACTATTCTGAGTTTAATTAGCTCAATCATAATGAAAAGCAAAAACAACCATAAGGCTGTTTCGCGAACTAAATAATAAACATGTATATAACTAAATTTGGTACCATCTTTTCTTCTATAAAACGATGAATGCTGCGTGAAACGACATTGTTATCTAGTTTAAAAACTATAGCAACAAAGTATACGAAAAGAGCCTATAATAACTAGAAAGGAGAGCACTCTTTTCACTTCGACTGTAAATTTCTAAAATACTCAAAAACGTTCCATAGTAAAATCAGTATTTACAGCAATAGCAGCTTTATTTCCTTCTGCTGCCGAAATCAATAGTGATGACGGGACCAATTTTTCGGTTTCCCCAGCTATATAGATGTTTTTTTGAGTTGTCCTTCCCATTCCATCTGTTACAACAACTCCATTTTCGTCTATTTCACAACCTAGCTGTTCAACAAATGTAATGGGGCGATAAAACCTTGGTACAACAAATCCTCCTGATCTTGCTATCGTTTCTCCTGATTCAAATTCTATTTCATGTAAATGCCCATCAGCACCTATTAATTTTTTAACTGGCTCCATCTTTATTGGTATATGGCGCTTTTGCAGTTCTAAGGCTCCACCTTCACTTATTTCAACGCCATTTGTTATGAGCACTAAATCCTTAGACCAGTTGTAAACTAATTTAGTCATATGAAGCATATATTCTTCATCTTCTGCAATAATAACGAGTGGCTTTTCTCTCATCTCCCAGCCATCACAATATGGGCAACTAAAAATGCTTTTACCATAATAATCTCTAACAGATGGTATAGGAAATACTTCTTGAACACCAGTGGCTAAGACGATTTTTTCCGCAATAAATTCTTTATCATCTTCGGTGCTAACAGTAAATCTTTCATTATCTTTACCTTTAGTTATCTCAGTAATCTTTGTATTAAAGTAAGATATTGCAGGATACTTCTCTAATTCTTTTAACCCTATTTCTCTAAATTCATGTGGTTTCGTTCCGTCTCTAGTTATAAACCCATGTGATTCTTGAGTGACTCTATTCCTATTGGTTCCATCATCAAACAAACCAATATTTCTTCTTGCCCTTCCTAAAGTTAAACTAGTACTTAACCCAGCAGCTCCTCCACCGATAACAATACAATCAAAAATATTCATTTGAACCATCCTTATCTGTTTTTATATTTATAACAATTATTAAAGACCTTTTATATCGGTAATTAAGTTAAAGTTGAACAAGTACCTTTCCAAATCTTCCTCCCATTCTTAAAGGGATTTTACCTGTATATGTTTCACGTAAATATTCTTCGGATTTTTTTAGTAGCTTATCTTCTAAGGGGATTCGGTATTCAACAAACCATTCTGTTAATTTAGTTACGACGTTTTCGATATCTATGTCCACAATTTTCAAATGTCTTTCAATTAAAGATTGATAAGAGTAACCTTTTAGAAAAAGTAGTTGTAAAAGATATGCCATATCAGAGGAATCAATTCCTTGCGACTCTACCCCTATAATTGGTAATAGTTCATCCATTAAATGATTTTCTTTTCTACTAGACATCCCACTTATATAACAATATTTCTTCGCAAACCCGAGTGCTTTTTCAACTATATTCCAATTGCTTATAGCCGGACACATAGATGAAAAGACGAGATCAAAGGATTGCTTATTATTGTCTTCCACAAAATCTTCAAATGGCTTTTGAATGATATTTACTTGAACAGAATGTTTTTTTGCATGTTCCGCTAACATAGTATCTAAGTCTGAAGAAGGTTCGATAGCTGTAACCTCTGCTCCTTTTCTTGCAATAGAGATGCTAAACACACCAGATGCTGCTCCTATGTCTAACACAGATATCCCCTCAAAGCTAACACCTTGTTGTTCAATCCATGTTAAAATTCTATTGCTTCGTTGTCTACCTTCATCACTGAACGACATTTCATCATAAGACTTAGCCCATTTTCTGAAGCCTTCTGTATTATAAGAACCCACCTGCACCAATCTTTGCATTATTTTCACATTTGTATTAGGATCATTTTCCCAAGCAGACTCCATGTTTTCTGATTAAATAAGTCGCTTGTCAATTATGATTACTCCTTCCATTTAACTTTAAATTCAATGACATTAAAGACATTTTATATCTGTGATTAGATTATAAAACAACGTTGACTGTTGTTTTATTTAAGCTGCTTTCGTATAGAATGTTGTTTTTGTACAACAAAATAAACACTTATAAAACTAGTTTTCTTAGCACTTTCTTCTAAAACGATGACTGTTGAGTAATACTACATCTTTTCTTCTTTTAGAAACAATAGCAACAAAGTTTATGAAAAGAGCCTTTATTTAATTAAGTCAGAAATTTTACGCTTTCTTAATTCTTCTTCCATTTTTTCTTCTGAACTTAACATGACTTTTTGTATAGGACATTCAGGTCCATGATCGTAACAATCAAATAATGAAGACCTTCCTTCAATTGCATCAATTATATCGAGAAAAGAAATTGATTCCCACCCATGAGACAATGAATATCCTCCATTAGCTCCTGATGCAGAAGTAACCATGCCTTCTTTAACAAGTTTCGTTAATATTTTTGATAAATATGTCGGTGAAACATTTAATTTTTCGGCAAGAACTTGTACTCCAACAGGTTTATTAGCATTTATTGTGGCTAAGTATAACATCGTATGCAAAGCGTGACTTGTTGCTTTTGAAAATTTCATTTTACAACCTCACTTTAACAATAATTACAGACTTAAAAGGTCTTTAATAACGATTATAGTTTATACTTATTTTGATGTCAATTTAGGACACTCTATTTTATTTTGCTAACTACCCCACTTGCAAATCACACTTCATCCACAACAAATCTAGTAGGTTTTTGTCTACAGTCTAAGCGGTATATACTTCTTCAATCACTCACCATCTATGGTTTTTATGCTCATTTCTCACACAACCCTCTATATTAAGGCATATAATGTTTCATAAAATCAAGTATAGAATAGAGTTGACATAATGAGCACATATAAGACTACACCATGTTGTGGAAAAAGTGTCACCAAAGAGACAAGTGCTGCATGCTGTAATTGTCCCGTTTCAGCTGGAGAATTCTTTGGTAATTTTAATTTATCTTGCGGGCAGCAGGAGACGGTTTTCTTTATAAATGAAGGGATTGCACCAACTTTGAATGGCAGTATCGAAGTAGCTGGTGAATCTGATTGTGGAGTCAATGTAGTTGTTACCTCAAATGGAAACGACATCCCTTTTAGTATTGGGAGACCATGTAACCCAGATCCTATAGGGAGAGGGAATAGTAAGAGTTTCGTATTTAAGAATGTAACTCAAATAGAAATTATATGTAATGGTAATGGGGTTGATAGCTGTTGTGTAGGTAATTATTTCTTTACATTAGTAGATAGCTGTGTAACTGCCACTCCCATAGGTGTTAGAAGAATCCTAACCTGATTATGCAAAATATTAACAGTTTCATTTTTTTACATATGAAAAAATGGAACTTTCTTACTCACTAATTATAAGTTTCTTAAATATGATTTATTTGACCTATCACATAAATACAAGCTTAAAACTATAATGATATACCTAATATAAAGTACATCATAAAATTATCACACTCTCTCCCTGTTTCCTCTCTTCACGAAGAAACAGAGAGAGTTTACATATTTATAGGCTGTTTTCGCATTGATTGTTGCTTTTCATACTAAGAACTAAATACGTATAAACCAAGTATTCGTAGCATCTTTTCATATTTAAAATGAGGTCAATTGCAAATTTTACGAAAAGAGCCTATTTATAAGGTTATTAATAATAACGTTCTGGTCAGTAACAATCACATGGTATTTCTACAAAATCATTGTTATATATAGGTGTACCTACCGTACAGTTATCTTTGTCACGAAAATACAGGTTTGCAAATACACACATACATTTACATTTATTCTCCGTTTCGATCACGAGTTCAGCGTGTCGAGTCATATCAAAATCAAATGTTCTACGAGTTCCTGGAGGAATCATTATTATCTCTTCATTAATTATTATTGGATTATTTAATTCTTCCCAATCAAATGCTGTAGCTTTAATTGTACATTCTTCTTCACCACGATTTAGAATTTCTGTATGTCCATTATCAGCACCGACTTCTCGGTACAAGACACCAGTAGTTCGTACTTTTCCTTTGACCATTTATACACCTCCTTCAATCTTTATAGTTCATAATATTCATTAATGAGAGAATAGCTTGGACTTGTATATAGAAATAAAAAAACTATGCTTATATATATTTCAAGGCATAGTTTTTTATTTGAATTTTGATAGATATCATTTCTATTATGTTTTCAATGCATCAATATGTTATTTGTGTTTACTATACCTTAGCCCCATTTACCCATTTTAGCGTACTCTATTTTATAGGATCTCCAGATATTATGTGCCAATGAAGATGCTTAGAATCTTGGTAATCTCCTAGGTTAGTCATTACTCTGCAAGCACCATGTTCCTCAGTAACTTTCGAAGCAACCTGTTTTATTACATCGAACAGTTCAAGTAATAATTCATTATCATTTTCTTCTAATGTAATTAAAGAAGAGATGTGCCTTTTTGGTATGGCTACTATATGTATAGGATAAAAAGGTCTTGTATGATAATAAGCTAGAACATTATTAGTTTCCAATACTTTATTTACGAGAGTTTTGCCACTTAATACCTCATCGCAATAAAAATCTTCAGTCATCATATACCTCCTAGAATTTTCTCTAATTACAATATTACACCAACTCGTTATTTGTTAAAGGGGCCAATTGTTTTTTCTTATTCAACGCTTCCTTTTGATTGATTAAAGCTCAAAAAAATAGACTGATCAACAGTCCATCATTGTTCAATTCTTTTGAGTCGTTTTGTAGATTAATTAGCTTTCCTATCTCTGTTGATCCAATCAGAATTTCCCGTTATTCGTTTACTAATGCCCAGCGCATATGGTCTTCCCAAACACCATTTACTTTTATCATTTTTCGAGATAAACCTTCATATTCAAAGCCTAATTTCTTTACTACTTGAATAGATCCTTTATTTCTTGGGATAATAGGTGCTTCAATACGGTGTAAGCCAAAGTCTTGGAACATTACTTTAATGGCCTTTTCTAAAGCTTCAGTAATAAACCCTTTATTTAACTCATCCTTATCTAACTTGTAGCCAAGAATACAAGACTGCAGTATCCCTTGAACAATTAGACTAAAAGAAATACAGCCTATAATCCTAGTATGGTCTTGACCTGCTTTTTTAAATATCCATAACTTAAAAGAAGTTCCCTCACTATAAGATTCGAGGTCTTTTGTTATATTATTTTCTTGAATCTCTAGAGTATAAAAATCCGAAGGTCTTTGTGCCTCCCACTCTGCTAAGAAGTCCTTATTCCTTTGATAATATGCAAGTACTTCCTCGACGAAGGTTTTATCTATTTGTCTTAGAACTAAACGTTCAGTTTCATATATTTTCATTTTTTCAACCTTTTAGTATGTATTAGTTTAGTTATTCACTTATTTCAATATATTGAAGATAACAGCCTGTTAATGTATCCTTTTACATAATTAAATTCTTTGTGAATAAAAACAAATAAATTATTGCTGTAATAACAACAATTCCTAAACTTACTACTATGAACCCATAAAAAAATCCACTGACTGACGCAAACACATCTAAAAACATGTTCTTAATAAAGTCGAGAACCTTCTTCATATATTTACCTCTCTACTAGTAATAGGTTTGTATAATTATAACTTCACTCTTTAAAACATCTACCTTATTCGAAACTCTGCCCTTTAACTTAAGACCAATTATTTCAAATGTTTAATACTTCGGCAATCTTTTTTTACCAAATATTTCACTTAAATAAAAAAATCCATGTCTTATTTCGGATTAACACCATTTTATTGAAGAGCGAATACCTTTTATCATTTGAATTCGCATTGATTTTGTTTTTCGTATTAAGAAATAAAATATGTACACAACTAGAGTTCTAGAAGCTAGTTCAATTATTAATTTAACAATTTGTGTAGTAACTCCTAAAGAAGCTTTCATGAATAAAATCTTGATTTTTTACTGAATCAGCCTGCATGCCCCAAAATATTTTATCGGTTTAACCCATTCAAGAGAAATTCTTCTTACTGATACACATATCACTACATATAAGCCCCTATACTTAAATATTGACAAAATGTTTATCATCATCTATTATATGAATTATACTAGTTTCGAGATAAATAATATTAGAATATATAAATTTATAATATATAAAATTAGGATAAATAATCTTTTTATTGTATAACTGGCCAGTTATCAATATAAATTTAAATTCAACTACAGAAAGGTGCTGTAAATTATGAAAAAAAATTATTTAGTTACTTTACTCTCACTTTTGTTAATGTTTGGTATAATCGGAAGCTCTTTTGCAGCTGGGCTTAATGACAACAATGAAAAACTAATTCAAGATGAAAGTTCCGAAAATGAAGATAGTGAGTTATATCCAGCCCCACTTCCTGATAATGCAAAAGGAGCTATGATCCCTATGGATAAAGGGTATCTAGTTGAGGAAATAGGAGATGGAATTTATGCTGTAATGGATGGTATTTTCACTACGATGTTTATGACTACCGGAAAAGGAGTTATAGCAGTGGATGCCCCAACTACACTGGGAGATAAGTATTTAGAAGCGATCAAAGAAGTAACGGATGAACCGATAAAATATGTCATTTATAGTCATGCACACCAAGATCATATTGGCGCTGCGTCAATGTTCCCTGATGATGTAAAGATTATTGCGCATGAAGAAACAGCAAACATATTAGAAGAAAGACAAGACCCTAACCGCCCTATCCCTACACAAACTTTTAAAGGCGATAAAAAAGTGTTATCAATTGGAGACAAGAAGCTTCAGTTAGATTACATAGGAGATAATCATCAAGAAGGAAATATATTTATTTCTGTACCAGACCAAAAAGTTTTAATGGCTGTAGATATCGTTTTCCCAGGCTGGGTACCGTTTCGTTATTTAGCTCTTTCTGATAATATTCCTGGGTGGATAGATGCGCATTACAAAATATTAGAATATGACTTTGACACATTAGTTTCTGGTCACGTTACTCGCTTAGGCACACGTGAGGATGTAGAAACTCAAATAGAATACATCGAAGATATAATTGAAACTACTAAACTTGCTATGCAAGAGGTAAGTCAATTTGAAATTGGTCAAAGAGTAGGTTTTGAGAACCCTTGGTATGTCATGGATGTTTATTATAATGAAGTAATTAAAGTAGCTAATGACGATCTTCTTCCTAGATGGATTGATCGACTAGGTGGAGCTGATATATATACATCGCAACACATTTCCAAAGTACTTGATATGTTACGACTTGAATAAATAGTATTTTCACATGTTCATACCTTTTAAACGTCTCCTCTTAAGCGTTTAAAAGGTATGAACTTCACCTGCAATATAAGTGAGATTCACCTATATGAACAAATTGATACGTGTAGTGTTCCTTAATGAATACTCATATTATTGAATAGCGGTAGTTGTTAAATTTCGTTCCTCCAATACAATTATTAACCTCGTCTAAATTCATTTACGAGGTTAATATAATTACTTACATATAAGATGTTTTACAGCATTAAAAATATAATAGTAAAGTTGTTAAAACTCGTATATCTAATTCAAGTACCATACTTGTGGAATAACATTTACTTCAAAAACTGATCAACTCAATAATCAATTAGTATTTAAATAACAAAAAGAACCCATTTTGATACTAATTGATCAAAAAGGCTCTTTTTATGTGGATGTATACGTTATTTTATTCAAAATGGTACAAACTTTGATTCAAATGAGCATTTGTTATAAGTTTATATCATTTTTATTACATATGTGTGTAGCAATTTTTTATTTATCTGTATGAATCATGCGTTGGTTGAAATAAGTCTTCTTCAGCATTTCTAACCATTGAAAAGTGTTCAACATTGTAATGGCCATGCAGAGTTTTATTATGGTGATTTATAATATGTTCTGCTCTTAAAACATCACTATCCGTTGTTGAATGTCCGTCACCGACTAATGTGACATCCAAACCACTAATAGTTGCTGTTCTTACAGCACTATCTATACAGTACTGTGTTGCACAGCCCATAATAACAACATGCTCAATTTCTTGAGACCTTAAATGATTTAAAAGTCCTGTCCTATGAAATGCATTCGTAGCAGCTTTATCGAAAATCTTTGCATTCGCAGGTACATTAATATCATCGTGAATTTGAAATCCTTTTCCTTTACCTTCAGCAACATCCTGATCCCTTACAAAGATTACTGGAACACCGGACATTATTGCTTTTTCAATGACTAAATTGATATTGCTAATAAGTTGTTTTTTATTAAAAACCGCACTTTCTTCTTGATTCCCATCAATTAGTTCTTGTTGAGCATCAATAATTAATAATATTTGTTTCAAGTGATTTTCCCCTTTCAAATTTGGGGAAACGCTATATTAGTTAATTAGACGTATTCCCCATAGTATTTTTTACGTCGATATATTTTTTGTTAGTCATAATATCTACCTCCTTAACAAAATATTGCCTAATTAGTATTCGTAATATTTAGACAACTAAATATTAACACACTTTCTTTTAGAGCGATACTTTAAAACAAGTTCATAAATTCATTTTTTAATACGTATTAGATTTTTTCAGAAAACCGCTTGTATACACCACCAATAAGATTTAATGTACGTGAGTAAAAGTTTACGAAATAATATTCACTACTGTCTCTTAATAAATTCCAACTCTTCATACTCTATACACCATAATTTCTAGTTAGTTGAATTACTACACTGAAACACATAGCTTATGTAGAGTCAGTATAAAGTGGTTTAATCCGCAAATCTTTTATATGTTTTCATGAAAAATAGTATCATTTGGCATAATTGTACGGAGTTTATGCACTTCTTCTTCGTTTGATCTATGAACAAAAAATTCCGTTCCCCAATGTCCTAAGTTAAAGCACTTAGTTTCATCTTTATAAAAAAAGAGAGAAAACCATTTCACTCTTCCCATGTTATCCAAGTAATTGGATAACAGATAGTTTACCATATGGGGATGTAATTCAGTTTGTAAAATGGTGATCTCGTCTAGTACGTGTTTTATATATGTACCTTTATTTGATACCAATTCCTTTATAGTTTTCTTTTCCACATTCCAACAATGTATTTCAACCGTATTACTTTGTGCTGAAAAGTATCTAACTAGAGGTATCCAGTAATCATAAGAAATAGGGATTGCTACATCTGAGTTTTTCTCCATATATACGGGTACAGCAAAGTACAATTTCGAGTGCATCATGTCTTCCTCCTTTTTTAGTCCTATAAATTAAATAATTTAATGTAGTTTGATATTAGTTAGCACACTATCACATTGTTTGTCTACATTTTTATGAAACCAGGCAGTAATACGTAAATGAATACATAAACAATAAGAACAATATTACATTACCCTCGCTTCTCTTACAGTTGAAAGCTTAATAGTAATTAGTAATTGTTGGTATTTTGACAAGTTCGAAAATAGCACTTTTCTGATATATTACAGAAAAGTACTTATTGTCTAATAACAACTATTTATTTATCTACTCGTTCAAAAGCTAGGTGTCCTGCTAAACCAGTCAATACACTCCCCATGAACCAACGTTGAATCTTTTGCCATGTAGGACGTGTTGAAAACCATATAGATATTTTACTAGCTGTTAGAACAATGAGCAGATTAACGATAAAACTAATTATAAGTTGCGTAAGACCTAGAGTAGCACCTTGGAGAAGTAATGAACCTTGTGCTGGATCTTGAAATTGAGGAAGTAAAGATACATACAAAATTGCAATCTTAGGATTTAGTAAATTAGTCATGAACCCCATTAGAAACAATTTTCTCGGGGACTCAATGGAAAGAGTTTGCGGGGTTAAAATTGAAGTCTTTGAATTAAATGAATTCCAAGCAAGCCAAAGTAGGTAAGCAACACCAGCCCATTTCACTAATTCATAAATAAAGGGAACTGCATTAAATAATGAAGCAAGTCCGAGTAATGTCGCAAATAAGTAAATCACAAATCCAAGCATAACACCTAAAAGAGAGATGATTCCTGCAATTCGTCCTTGAGTAATAGAACGAGAAATAAGATAAATCATGTTAGGTCCCGGAGAACATACAATACCAAGTGAAACCAATGCAAAAGCTAACAAACTCCCAATGCTAACCATAACATTTCTCCTTTCAATATATTAATAGTTGGAAATATCTTCTTAAGTAAATTATGACATCATTCGAGTCAAAGAAAATAATAGTCATAAAGAAAGCTTTCTCTAATAGACTTTACTCCTTCTGCTCTTTCTGCTTTCTACTGCGGTTGTAATATTTTGAAACAACTATTAGCTTCGTTTATATATCTTCTTTTTTATTTGAGTAAGTTGGAATAAGTATACCTCCCATAATAAACATCACTATTGCAACCCCAATAAAAATATAACGGAATACATCTTCTTGAAAATATACAGCCTTTATGCCAATTATGATCCATCCTAAAAGTATGAGGATTTTTCCGATAAGTCCCTTTGACATCATTACCATCCTCCTAATATTTTCCTCAGGATATATTATCAAATTATTACATTTCTGTAAATCTAATTTTTCGATAGTCAGCTCTATCCTTTTTCACAAACAAAAAAGGACTGTATTCCGCTCCATGAAAATGAAGCCTATCTCAAATTTGACGTGATTTGCTGAAGATAATTGACTTATTTTTATGTGTTTTCAAGTAGAATGTTACGTTCTGCGATATAATTACCAATTTTCCCGAACGAGAAAGCTAATCCAACATATACTGTAAAAGAGTAGAATTTATTACATCGATCACAATATTATATTTCACCATTTTGACCCACTCTATCGATCCAGGTCATTTTACTAGTTTCTTAAAATATGTCATGGGTCTCAGTTGTAATATTTATTACATCGTTTAATATGTAAAAATATTAGGTGAAATACCTTCATTATTATTTGTACAATTTTAAAAGAAATGAGGTGAAATTATGTCAGATGCTCTACAAGTCTATACTTTTGGAAAAGATAATAAGGGCAACCTTATGCCTCTTCAAGGGGTTCAAGTGGTGACTACGACAGATAACCCTTCGGTTTCGATAAATTCATTAACAACTAATTCCAATGGATTTGGACGAGCTACTGCCAACGGTCTCGGTCAAAGTGTGAATACAGTAACTACTTTTCCCACATTTCATCCCCCTAGTGGAACTAGCTTTGCTACGAATGATATGGAAGGTGTTACGGTTACATTGAACTTCACAACACCTATTATCTCAGTGCCACCGAACCTTGATATAATACTTAATCAAACTAACACTACTAAAATTACAGTTTACTCATTAAGTGCCCCAAATAGAATTAAAACCGTAGATGATTTGTTGGCACAAAGAAAGCCTTTAGAAGGTGCAGATGTACGTCTCGTAAGAAACCAAATACAAAAGGATCAACAATTTAGTAATAGTGATGGCGTAGCGCAACTAGACATGCAGTCTTCAACGACCATGGTTGGTTTCAATATTGAAATAGGTGCTAGTGGGTATTTTAAAATCAACCTGACTCCATTTACAGTTGGTGAAAATCTAGGGGTTACGTTTGATGCTTATCTAACAAAAGATATTGTACCTCAACCTTAGAAAAGATTTTCGTAACAACGTACACATTAAGTTTTTGCATATAGTGGTTAAGCTCTTAACTCGATACTGATTACTTTAAACACTAGTATTGATGATTCCTAAGATAATAAATAATGGCCCTTTCAATGAAGAATGAAGCTCTTTTTCTAGAAAGGCGCCATTTCGTATTATAAGGTCATCCAGATTGATATTATCTGGTTGGCCTTCTTTT
>NZ_JAXBME010000031.1 GCF_033963835.1 Cytobacillus sp. IB215665 | reverse complement strand
TATCGTAATCGAATTAAAATATCGTTATTATCTATATTCATGTATAGACCTCCTGAAATTTTTCATGTGTCCATCTCTAAGATTAATTTTATAACAGGGATGTATTTTAAATCTTGACACTGAACCATTAACTTACCACTTTATGGGCATGTTTTATCATATGACTTGAATGTAAAAATCTGTTTGTCTAATTACAAGGGATTCCTTTTAGACCTGTCTATTCATAATATTTCCTAAACAACATATGTTTGATAATTTAAATGCATAATTAAAAAAACTTAAAAAAGAGTCCTCTCCAAATTCGTTCCACAAAATTGCTTATATTCTAATACCAACTGTTTCAAAAATTTCTAATTTACACAATGACTTTTCCACAAAAAACGCGATGTTAAATCATCGCGCCGGATTGTTTAATACCAAAAATACTATCTTTTATTAACTTTAACACTTTATTTCTATAAGTTTCTTCCAGTTAATTGATTATATACTTTTTTAATATTCTCTAACTATTTAGAGAAGGCATTTCCATTGTTCAGGGAAACGCATCCCTAAACATATTTGAATAGCACTCCTTCTATATCACTTACTTATTTTCTATTTACATATTCCTCAATAAACCCTTTATCGTTATCATTTAATTTACTAGGCAATTTATCCGCAGTGAAATACTTCATATCTGCTGACTCGTTATAATCTATCTTCAAATCCCCACTGACATCTTTGGTATAATAAACGGCTGTTGCTGAATATAATTCGTCCCCATTTTGAACTTTCAAGTAATATTTTGAACCAGAGTATACATTAAGTAATTTCAGGTTTTCAGCAGTTAACCCTGTTTCTTCAAACACTTCTCTTTTCGCTACTTCTTCAAAACTTTCTCCCAAATCCATTAAACCACCTGGTAATCCCCAATTTCCATTAAGTCTTTTTTGCAATAATATCTCATTTTGTTCATTAACAATGATAACAACAGATCCAGGTAAGATTACTGGTCTGTGACCCACATACTGTCTTAAATATTTAAAGTATTCCACAATTACTTCCCCCAATATTTATCAACATTTTCCTAATACAAATTATTTGACGCATGACCTCATGTAAAGGTTACAAAACATAAAAAATTGATCAAGAGATGTTAATCTACAATATGGCCATAAAAATGAATAACGGCACATATCTATATTTCAGATATGCGCCATATTGTGGAAGATCATAAAAAGTTATTCATGTACTCCATATTTCTGCTTTTGTCCTATGAAGAATAGCACAATTGATGCCATCCCTAGTATCCCAAATGCTAAAACATCCCACAAATCGGTTATTGGTTGGTTTATAAATTTTGCTACAATGTAATTTATAAGCAAAGAAACTGGAATACCTAATAAAATAGAGATCGAAACCATATTCCATTTGAATGTATTCTTTATTGAAAACAAAATGTATATACCCCATAAATAACCTATAGCAATCAGTGCTATTGGTATTCCCATCGGTAACATGA
Organism: Cytobacillus sp. IB215665; assembly: GCF_033963835.1. Taxonomy (NCBI): domain Bacteria; kingdom Bacillati; phylum Bacillota; class Bacilli; order Caryophanales; family Bacillaceae; genus Cytobacillus; species Cytobacillus sp. IB215665. The sequence continues at coordinate 26,468 of NZ_JAXBME010000031.1, read as the reverse complement.
ATTTTGTTCCTCCAATAATGTTATTTAAAACAGACAAAAATGGAAAGATAAAAATACTTAACGAAATAAGCGACATACGAACCCTATACTCATCAAATTGAAAAAGAGGAATAATAATGAGCCATGCAAATGAAATTGCTGCAATTGGATATAATGACCATGTAAAAGTTCCTGAAATCGCAATATCGCAAATCACACTAATAAATATACCAAGTAAACAAGTTACTGTTATTATAGGTTCTGCAATAAATTTTACGGATTTTTTTTTCTTGAATGTTACTTTATTTACATATTGCAAAGTTGTTTCCACTATTGCATTTTCTTCAAATGGTGGGGTCACACTTCTTTTCCCATTAAGTAGTTCATTTGTAGTAACTCCTAAAGTCTCTGCAAGTGAGGATAATATTGATAAATCTGGATACCCTAATCCTCTTTCCCATTTAGAAACAGCCTTATCTGTAATGTTCAAATTTTCTGCCAACTGTCTTTGTGTCATATTTTTTGATTTTCTCAATTCATAAATTAATTTAGCCATGCTCCCATTATTCATGTTAAGTACCTTCCTTTCTCTTACAATTTTAAAAGTAAATTTATATTAAAACACTCGACTATCCGTAGAACATGGTCAAGTAAACTATTAGTAGAGTCTAGATAGGGAACATCCACTTATTATCTTTCGTTCAGTTCACTCTTTTAAGTAAAATAAATGACAAAAGTAAATAGGTTCTCTTTTTAGGTACCTTTCTCCTTTTTAAATCATTTTCCTTTGTTGTACTTCAAGCTTGCTCTCACAAATGGGAAAAAACACCTTTTTCCAGAATATTGCCATTCGTAATCCTGCCCCTGTATACAAAACAGAATAATTAAATAGACCTTACTGGTTTTTCTATTCAAATTATTTCAAAATCATTCAGTTCTTAAATTTTTTTAATCATAAAAAATGCGATGATATTATATCATCGCGCCATATTGTGTAAGATCAGGACAACAAAAAGGGAGTTACTTTTACCCCAACATAATATCATTTTTGTCTAGTGGATAACGAATAAGCTAATCTTAATTCTCATACTTTTATTATAAAAAGTATTTAAAAGAGGTGGTTTGATTTGACGACGGCTGTGATTAATGTAAAAACGCATTCGGTCATTAGCGAATTATCTGTTGGAAACGCTGAAATTTTATCATCTATCTTCACACCAGATGGTAAACTCGCTTTTGTCACGAATAGCGGGTCTACCTCTGTTTCTGTCATAGATGTGTTAACTAATAGTGTGATTGCTACTCTTCAGGTTGGAATTAATCCATTTTTTGTTGCTTTCACAGCAGACAGTAAACTTGCATATGTGATTAATAATGGGTCTACCTCTGTTTCTGTCATAGATGTGTTAACTAATAGTGTGATTGCTACTCTTCAGGTTGGAATTAATCCATTTTTTGTTGCTTTCACAGCAGACAGTAAACTTGCATATGTGATTAATAATGGGTCTACCTCTGTTTCTGTCATAGATGTGTTAACTAATAGTGTGATTGCTACTCTTCAGGTTGATGAAGACCCATCTTTTGTTGCCTTCACCCCTGACGGTAAACTTGCTTATGTCACAAATAGAGGATCTGGAACAGTTTCTGTCATAGACGTGAAAACGCATTGTGTGATATCGTCAATACAACTTGGAGTCGGACTATCTGTAGTCGTATTCACCCCTGACGGTAAACTTGCTTATGTCACTAATATAAATTTTGGCACAATGTCTGTCATAGATGTGAAAAGGCATAGCGTGATATCGACTGTACCGGTTGGGTTAGGGTCATTTGATATCAGCTTCACAACAAATGGTAAACTTGCTTATGTGATAAATAGAGGGTTTGGCAATGTTTCTGTCATAGATGTCAAAACGCATAGTGTAATATCGACTGTACCGGTTGGGAGCTTTCCACAGGATGTGGCTATATCACCAGATGGTAAACTCGCTTATGTTACGAATACTAATTCTGCCTCTGTTTCCGTCATAGATGTCAAAACGCATAATTTGATAGCAACTGTACCAGTTGGATTTCCAGCAGGTAGTGTCGCCTTCAGCCCGGATAGAAAACTCGCTTATGTAATTCAAACACAGTAAATACAATTTCTATTGAGTTTAATAAAATACCCTGTTAAAAACGATATTGATCAAAACATAAAAAGAAAGGCTCTTTCAGTATTACTTATGAAAAGCGCCATTGTGGAAGATCAAAGGAAAAGAAAGTAATCCACACCTTTAATTTAACTTTTCAGATTACAAATGGAAAAACGACTGAATTCAGTCCTTTTATAATCTTCACTTTCCTAATTCAAATAATTATCTTGGTAATCCGTACTTATTTTTTATGAGTTATGACACTATCATCTTTTCAAAATGCTGGGGGTACCGCGCGTCAGGTTCAACTTGCAGACCTAACTACACGGTTCTGTCATTCCATCAATATCTATATCTACAGCTAAATTTTCCCCACTCAAAACCATTATGTCTATTTTAGTTACATTTAACAATGAAAACATTTTGTGAGCGGTAGTGTCAACCTCGTTTAAATTTAGAGTTATAGGCTGTATAATCCCATTTGAAGTAAAATTAATAATTACCTCTGCTACACCTACTAGGTCTGTTTGATCTTCTCTTAAAACAACCTCACCGTGAAATCCAACTGCTCTGCCGCTGTATACTTCCACTAGATTATCAGTCATACTATTTAAGCCAGTATTTGTGGTACCTATATCTTCGGCAAGTAGCTGGCACGGACAATTGCATTGTGTAACTTTTTCATCTGCACTCCCATATCGTATACTGCCCTTTTTACAAGGCTCTGTCATTCCATCACAAGTTACACCTATATCCAGATTCTCACCAGTCATAACATTCACTTCTATTTTAGTTACATTTAAAAACGAAAATATTTTGTTAGTGTTTCTAGTAGATAGATCTAATGTTATAGGCTGTACAATACCGTTTGAAGTAAAATTAATTATTACAATGCCTACACCCATTGGTACTCCCGATTCCGACGTTAATTCGACTTCACCTTGCAATCCAACTGGCCTACCGTTGTATACTTCAGCCGTATTATTAGTTGTATCATTCATATTCCTGTTTAAAGTAATTATATTATCTACAATCAATAAACAAGGACAATCACACGTTTTCCCTTCCTTGATAGTACTTCCGCAACAAGTACTTAACTTCTTATATCGACACATCTTTTTACCTCCATAATAACAAAATGAATACGATATCATATGCGGTGTTTCATATCCCTGATTGGACATGAAATAGGTCATTAATTATAGATTAAGCAAACAAAATACTTATCTATTTTGATGAACAAAGGTTAGGAAGAAATCCTTGTTTTAATTTGAGTGCATGTAGCCAATTACTAAAATAACTTGGTTTAACAATATTACTCACAGGAAAAAGAATGATGCTTTTCAGTTACATTTATTAAAAGCGCCATATTGCTGAAGATTCAAATTATAATAGCCTTAAAAGAGAATAGTAACAGTCTTCAAAAAAAGCATTCCGTTTGTTTAAGTACATTTATGCACAATACCTAAACACTAATCAGTTTTTTAGTACTTTTATTTATTTCTTAACGTGTTTAAATCTGGAATACGTTTATAAATATCTGATACCTCATCTATAACCTCTAATTTGAATTTATCTCCGCCATTTCCTGTCATAGCAGTATTGACATATCCATAGATTACTTTTAACAATGATTTAGCATCATCTTCTGAAAGATTCCTAATAGCATGTATTGTATTCTCAAACTCATTAGTATCAGTAGTTTTCTTCAACATAATCCCTCCTAGTAAATATTACAAAAATCATTGGACATAATATAAATACAATACTCGATAAAATATGCCATTACATATATTTCTTACAAATAATAGATTAGTTTATGTCTAACCTTAGGCTTAATTGTTAAAACCTGATTGTCATTCATACCTGTAATAACATGTTAAATAATGAATTTTGGAGTGTTTATATAAATAGAATTCATCCTTCTATCCATTACACCCCTTCTACATAAAGTCATTATCTAAACTGAATTACTGATACTTTCGTGAAACTAAAAATTCTACTAACGGTAACAAAACCATAGCTATACCCATAATCCCTAAGATAAAGAAGTTATATGTACCGTTTAAAGAATAGTCTATGAAGACGAAGATTAATATAATAACTACTAAAATATAATAGCTAATTTTTGAACTTTGCTCGGTAATCTTTCTTCCTAATTCTTCATTCTGTAAAATCCCATCTTTTTCTTTTTCTCCTCCCCATGTAATAGCAGAAAAAAACACCATAAATAAACTACTAAAAACAAAGATTTCATTAAATCCAACTTCTTTACCTGTAATGATTTTAAAGATTGTAAAACCAATTACAGCTAACGTTGCTAATCCGAAAATAAGTCCCCCAATTTTTCTAGTACTCATGATTTATCTTTCTACCTCCTTTGTATAATAATTGATTACCCTAAATGTCATCTCCTCTTTTAGGATTAAAAACTTCTTCCATAGGTTTATTTAGGTGGAATGCAATATCAAAAGCTAATTGAAGACTGGGGTCATATTTATTATTTTCAATTGCATTTACTGTCTGCCTACTAACGTTACATAGATCGGCTAACTTACCCTGTGATAAACCTCTATTCTCTCTGTATTGTTTAATTTTATTTTCCAATTTATTGTCACCACCACAAACAAGGTGTAAAATATATTTTACACCTTGTATTGTATAAAAAGACCAATTAACTGTCAAAGGTTTTTTACAATCACTTCTTTACAGATTTTCTCGAACGGGAAAGCCCACTCCTTCAGGTGTGGGATGGTAGTGAGTTCAGATACGGTGTAGCTTTTGCTACAATAAGTATCTGAAATACTCCACTACTTTTGTTGCAGTAAACGTTAAAACTGATAAAATTAAACTATGGAATAATATAGAAGAACCAAAACTACTGTTTCATTAATTAACTATCATTTTGTTTTCTGTCCCCTATATAGGGGTAGCGTCAGGAAAATGCGGATTTACAACGTTAAGGTAATTCCCATATTAAAAAGCCTAATTTCTCAATAAAATGAGAAAGGTGGCTTTTTTTTCATTGCTACGTTAAAGCCCCGTTTGTAGAACAACGAGTACCTATTGGTAATTCATACTAGTTTGCATCTTGAGGCTAATTAATTTTGCTGTATTATTTACTTTTTCCCTTGCTTATCCTTACTTGGAGACTAAATATACTTGACAGGAAATTTACCTCAACGACAGGATCGACGGTGAAGGCCGGCACATTCTGCACCGTCATGCCCAGACGGAAAATATTGCCTTTTTTCTTATAACGGGTTATTCTATAGACAGCTTAGTGATAAGCAAGTTCCTGACACGAAGGGAGATGTTTTTTAATGGCAACTACTAATATGGTGATTTGGTCTTAAACTGAATAGTAGGCATACGGGAAAAAACGGGAAAATGCCCGTATTATTTTGTATGCCATTTTTTAAAGTAACCTTTCGTGAATATTGCTGTTTGCGTGATACGATGAAGGTCGTATCTTTTATGCGTCCTAATGCCGCGCGACAGCAGCTTCTTTAGAGGCTGCTTGTCCGTGGCATTTTTGCGTCCAAAAAAAACAACATTAAAGGAGCTAACAAAAACCATGATTGATTTAAAAACCTATGGCTACACAGAAATAGAAGCAATTCCCGACGAATTATTGCCAGGCAGGGTGATTGAACTTCAGCGCGAGCGCCTCACTGTTGTGACCGAGCACGGCGAAATAACGGCAGTACTTAAAGGAACGTTCTATCACAGCGCGGAAGCGCGTGTAGACTTTCCGTGTGTCGGTGACTTTGTCTTGTTGCACTATAACGAGAACGGAGATTCTCTCATCGTTACGGTTCTGCCCCGCCGATCTAAATTCTCGCGTGCGGATTACTCAGGGCATGCTGTAGGCTATGCCAAAACCATAAGGGAGCAGATCGTTGCAACCAACTTTGACTATGTATTCATCCTCTCTTCTCTGAATTGGGACTTCAACGTCTCACGTATCGTCCGGTACCTGACACAAGCCAGGAAAAGTAGCGGCCGGCCGATCGTCATTTTGACCAAAATTGATCTCGTGGAAGACTACAATTCCGCGCTCACAGAAGTTACACAAAGCATCCCTGATGTTCCTGTTCACGCAATCTGCAGTCATACAGGTGCAGGGCTAAATGAACTCAATCCCTACTTGATGCCTGGTAAAACAGTCGTCTTTCTCGGCATGTCCGGCGTCGGTAAATCGTCTCTGCTCAATGCATTGATGGAACAGGATGTAATGAAGATTCAGGCGATTCGGGAGGATGATAGCCGTGGACGACATACGACAACTCACCGTCAGCTGTTCATGCTCCCCTCTGGTGCGATGGTCATCGATACGCCGGGTATGCGTGAGCTTGGGCTATTTGAAGCCGATGCAGGTATACGCGCCAGCTTTACCGATGTGGAGGAATGGTTCCTGAAATGCCGATTTAAGGATTGCCGTCATCAGACCGAGCCGGGCTGTGCCGTTCTTGCTGCACTTGCTGATGGTTCGTTGCCACTTGAAAGGTGGAAGCAATATATTGCCCAGCAGCGTGAGAACAAGTATGTCCAAGGTAAAACGGGCTACCCCATCGACAAGAGGGCTCGAAATAAAAGGATCACCACGCAGAACAAGCAAACGAAGAGAAACGGAGGGTGGAAGAAATGATTATTAAATTCGAAACGCTGATCAATGCCTTAAGCCGACAGTTCAAGAAGGATATCATCTATGCCGACTGCCAAACTACGCAATTACAGGGCGGAACGGTGGGAAATGTGTACCTAATAACGGGGATCGCTGAAACCGCGGATGGTGAAAAATTGCCATACCGTATCGTGCTAAAAATTCAGAAAAAATGGGAGCGTTACAGAGATCCAGGTTCATGGCGACGGGAATATGATCTATATGCGTCCGACTTGGGTGCAACGTTCTCGGATGCCTTCCGCTGGCCGACATGTAATCACTCCGAGATCAATGCGGATGAAAATGAATTTCAGCTATGGCTGGAATATATCGATGGTGTAACAGGTTTAGACTTGGCCGGTGAGATGTATGAACAGGCTGCGCTAGAGTTAGGACGCTATCAAGGCAAACTGTATTTGGAGCAACCCGCTGTATTGCAGAGCCTGAACAACCTGAGCCATGCAGATCTCATGAAGAATACGTATCTCCATTACCGGTCATGGCCGGTCGTCTACAATTATATACGCTCGGAAGACTGCGAATTGCCGCAACACTTACGGCAAATGCTCATCGACATCGATAACCACGCAGACGAGATACTAGCCCGCATAGAAAGACTGCCCCTCGTGCTTTGCCACCGGGACTTCTGGGTGACCAACCTGATCTATGCCGAGAGGAAAATCGTGCTCATTGATTGGGACACATCCGGATGGGGTTACTTGGGAGAAGATCTCGCAAGCCTGATTGCTGATGAATCGGATATCAATCACATGGTCGAATACTACCAGCGATGCGTCCCTGCGTATTATAAAGGATTTTCGCAGTATGTGGATGTATCCCATATCGCTGATAATTGCGTCTATGAGATGATCCTTCTCATATTCGGGTACAGACTTGTGGAGTCGTATCTCTACGCAGAGGATGATGACGAGAAGACAAATCAAGTCCTTACGCTCCAAAAAGTCTATGAAATGAAGGCGATCCCTGTGCAGCGTTGACTCTAAAAAAGAAACTCCAAAAACCCTAGAATATAGTGGGTTTTTTGGAGTTTCTTTCATTAATCTCACTCGATCGTCGCAGGCGGCTTGCTCGTGATGTCCTAGACGCCGCAGGGCATTCGGTGATTCACAAGTGCGATCAAAACTTAAAATTTCTTCCCCTTTTTCTGTATATTTTTTTATCCTAAATGTTTAACCTAATCACTCATTCTCAGTAAGTAGGGCTGGCTTTGGAATTTGGCAGTCTTAGTCCCACATTCTCTAAAAGATACAAGCATCATAATTTCTTCGTGGATTAGATTTTGGTTCTAGGAAGTCTGCTCCCCAAGCATTGGCTGCATTTTTACGATGAATAAGCGATAGGATTTGATCACCAGTTAGGTGCTCATTAGCACGGAAAAAACTCAATATCTCTAGTACGTTGAATTATACTTTTAAGTATCCAATTTAACTACCAGGTCTTATTCCATTAAATGGCCCAATTCAGGAATAAGAAAGGACATTACATATTAGTCATAAAATATGTAATGTCCCTTAATTTATCTATCTTTTTTAATTTAGGTCTTGATAAAGCCTTAACCAAAGGAGAATACCTTCGCATCTTTTTGTGAACATCGCGAATTTATTTCATTCTACAATATCCACTGAATAGACTATAAAACTATAATTTTATTAGCCACCTGTTGGTATAGTGTCATTAAACTAAAACATCTTATAGTATCACTTCGCACATTATGGGTATAAGTTATAATTTAATCTCCTGGAATTGGATCACCAGCACTCGCATCTGCAGGAAATATTACTTTTTGTAGAGTAGCTTGATCGGTCCCCTTACCCCCGTTCCCCAGCTGACCATAATCGTTCCTTCCCCACGTTAGAACCGTTCCATCACTTGTTAGCACCGCTGTGTAAGAATTCCCTGCCGCTACTTGTTCGATAAGGACACCTTCGGGAATTGACATTACTGTAGGACTAACTAGATTAGTTTCTATATTCCCAGCTCCAAGCTCACCATAAAGGTTCAATCCCCAAGTAAACACTGTTCCATCACTTGCTAATGCCATTGTGAAGCAAACTCCTCCCGCTACTTGTTCAATGGTGGCTCCTCCGGGAATCGCGATTGGGATGGGACTAGCTTCAATAGTTCCCATAGTCCCGTCTCCCAGTTCGCCGTCATCGTTAGATCCCCAAGTAAACACCGTTCCATCACTTGCTATTGCTATTTTGTGAGAGGCTCCTGCCTCTATTTGTTCGATGGTGGCTCCTCCAGGAAATGGGATCGCTGTAGGACTAGCTTGAGTATCCGAACCTACCCAATTTCCTTTACTGATCATTCCCCAAGTAAACACCGTTCCATCACTTGCTAGCGCCATTGATTGGCGAGATCGTGCCGCAATTTGTTCGATGGTGGCTCCTCCTGGGAACGTGATCGTTGTCGGACTAAGTTGATTCGTTCCCCATCCGCTATTCCCGTCTCCCAACTCACCCTGTCTGTTATCTCCCCAAGTAAATACCGTTCCATCACTTGCCAATGCTATTGTGTGACTGCTCCCTGCCGCTACTTGTTTAATGGTGACTCCGCTGGGGAACGTGATAGCTGCCGGACTAAGTTGATTCGTTCCCCATCCGCTATTCCCGTCTCCTAACTGTCCATCTTGGTTATTTCCCCAAGTAAACACCGTTCCATCACTTGCTAACGCTATTGTGTGAGACATTCCTGTAGCTACTTGTTTGATGGGAACGTCTCCGAGAAACGTGATCGCTGTAGGACTATCTTGATCTGTCTTACTTCCATCTCCTAGCTGACCCTCATGGTTCAACCCCCAAGTAAACACTGTTCCATCATTTGCTAACGCTACCGAATGGTCATATCCAAGTGAAATTTGTTTAATACCAGATAATTTATCTCCAGCCCCTATTTTCTTTTTCATCGTATATTCCTCCGAAATATTGATTAATTTCTGTAATTAGTACATTAAAATACTTCCTTCAGAATTCTTTTATGAATTTTTAGCTTTTTGTCATAAACATATATACGTGACCAAGGACTATAATTCCTAACAAAGGCCACTCAAACACATACATAGTGTTTATACCTTCTTGCTTTAGCTAGATTCTAAAAATTAATAGTCAATTTGCCTATCATGACCTTCTTTTTAATAGATTCTTAATCTATTTTTATTTAGTTTCATAGCATTTTTCAGATTTTATCACCTATTTCCCCAAAACTAATAATCGAAGTAAGTTTTGCTGATTCTTTAAAGTTAAATGTTGGTTTATTGTTAACTGTTAATTCTATACCTTTTTGCAGATCCAGTGGTAAAACACAAATTCTCTGTACTTGATTAATATTAATTACCTTATCATAAAATAATCCGCCTTCTTCTTTTAAGGCCTTAACATTATAACTATCACTACTGGCATGCACCTTATGATTTACCTTACAATAAATTAGTTCACCAATAGTTGTTTTAATTAATACAATTTGTCCTTTATAGTAATCAAGGGAATTAGTCATATTCTCCATAATTTCACCTGCCTACATATCAATGTATTTTCATGCTTTAATGTTAGTTTATTTAGAAACCTGAATATCACTTGTGTTTACTAAAAAAGCCTCATTTATGAGGCTTTACAAGGTTAATTTAATTAGCAACTGCAAACATTAATACAGAATCAAAAATAATGTAATCAGTTTTTCTTCCGTCACTAGTAGTATCAATTGCAAATATTGCTGAACCTTCTTCTCTATTTGCTTTACTTTCATACCAATCTATAAAATCATTTACTGTTGTCATTGAGACAACATATTCTTTTTCTACGCCAGTAACCAATGTTATTGTTAATATTGCTCTATCTTTGTCTTCAATACCACTAGCTTCAGGAGTTGCATATGTTTCGTTGGAATATTCACTTTCGCCTATTAAATTTACTGCTGTTATAACATAATAATAAGTAGTATCATTTTCTACGTTTGTGTCTATAAAACTTATATCTTGAACTTCATCATCTAGTATTTCGTATTCCAAATCTGATGTTGTAGTGCGTCTTACGATATAATAGTCTGCATCTGCAACTTCATCCCATGTAAGAGTTACTTGTGAATCTTCAGCAGTTGCTACTAGGTTGGTGGGATTTGTTATAACTGGTATATCATAATTTGGTGTATAAACTTCTACTGAATTATGATATGAATCCCAACCATCTCCTCCACCAATTGCATAGATTTTCCCGTCTGTGGTTGCAACTCCTATTCCATCTCTATTTGTAACCAAACTCGTCTTTATTTCCCACGTGTCTGTTTCCGGATCATATTCTTCAACAGCATCTAAAGATTCAAAAAAAGATTTCAAGCCTCCAATTGCATAGATTTTCTCATTAACTGTTACAATTTCAAATTGGTATCTATTTGTAGGCATACTCGCTTTTGTTTCCCACGTGTTTGTTTGGGGATCATATTCTTCAACTGTACCTAAAGATCCCTCGGTATTATTATTATAGCCTCCAATTGCGTAAATTTTACTATCTACTGTTACAGCTTCTAATAAGGCTCTATTTGTAGGCATACTCGCTTTTGTTTCCCACGTGTCTGTTTCCGGATCATATTCTTCAACAGTAGCTAAAAATTCCTCGGTAGTAGTATTATAGCCTCCAATTGTATAAACTTTACCATCTACTGTTACAACTTCTAAGGTAGCTCTATTTGTAGGCATACTCGCTTTTGTTTCCCACGTGTCAGTTTCCGGATCATATTCTTCAACTGTATCTAAAGATTCCTGTGTAGTAGTATCATAGCCTCCAATTGTATAAATTTTACCATCTACTGTTACAACTTCTAAGGCGGCTCTATTTGTAGGCATACTCGCTTTTGTTTTCCACGTGTTTGTCTCCGGATCATATTCTTCAACAGCATCCGAATTTTCTAAGGTTGAATGAAAGCCTCCAATTGCATAGATTTTCTCATTTACTGTTACTATTTCAAATCCGTATCTATTTGTAGGCATACTCGCTTTTGTTTCCCATGTGTTTGTTTCCGGATCATATTCTTCAACAGTACCTAACACTCCGGCATTATTAAAGCCTCCAATTGTATAAATTTTACCATTAACTATTTCGACCCCAAAAGCCATTCTTTCAGTAGGCATTTTAGAAACAGTGTCCCAGCTTCCTTCAGCAAAGGCAGGTAGCAATGATACTGATAACGACATTGTTATTGCTATGACTAACGACATAAGTAATTTTTTAGTTAATTTCATTTTAATAAATTACTCTCCTATAATTAATTTGTATAACAATAGAATAATTCCTAAGGTGTGAATTGGGAGTATTGATAGATTTGTTCCCTCTTTGATCAAAGACATTTCTTTAATAATTGCAACTAATAGACTCATTATTATCATTTTAGTTGATCAATAAAATTGATTTTAAGTAATTATATAAATACTATTGAATCTTCTGAAATATTTATTTTACAGAAAGTTATATTGTTTATCATAAGAATGTTTTGAAAATTAAACATGTGGCTTAAGTCATTTATGATTGTGACTTAAGTAATAAATTTTTAAGCTATTTGTCGTATATCGTAGATTAGCTTATTTAATATAAAGCTGTAAAAGTATTTTAAGTCAGATCCATCTATTAATATACCATAATATCCCTTTATAAATGTGTAATCTAATATGAATACTATCAACCATAATGTCCATTGTGATTGATAGTATTGATAAAATTTTTTCCTTCTTTAGCTACTTTCAGAGCTTTTGTTAGGTTGATTGCTTGGTCAATACTTGTTAAAGCCTGTTGACCATAATATTTCATTGCACTATCTAGAGAAAAATAAGCTAATAGGTCTTCCGCGTCATCTTCAGTAATCGACCTTAATGGTAATCGTTCCTTTCTAGTTCTCTCATCCGACGTTCCTCCTACAACTCTATCTTTTACGATGATTTGATTAATCCACCTGGTCGGAACCGAGCCATCGTGATTTCATCAACGAACTTTCCATATTGAATGATCGTTCCCTTAAGTACTCCCTCTTTTACAAAGCCTGCTCGCTCATATAGTTTATACGCTCGATCATTTCCTGCCACAACGGTTAATTCTAATCGCTCAACTAACAACCAATTATCTGCTAAATCAATGAGTTTTTCCATTAACCTGCGGCCAATTCCCTTTCCATGGTGCTCTTGGTCTATCATTAGAGAAAGACCCGCAATATGCCCTCTTCGTTCCTTGTTTCTTGTTAGGCCTGCAAACCCCACAACAACTCCATTCTCTTCGGCAACAAATTGGTGTTGGTTCTCTCCTAAGTTTTGAAGGTGCTGCTCAAAATCTTGGAATCTCATACTTGGGGTTGCAATGATGGTTGGCAAAACACTCTCCTGGGTCATGATTGTAACAATTCTTTCTGCATCTTTTGGTTGTACTGCTCGAATCAGTATGGTCATAATGCATAGCTCCCCTTTTCATTTCTATAATATTTACGACACATAAGTAAAAAAACTTCATTTGTTAATATATTTTAATTTTCAAACAATAATATACTTAACCAATCTTCTTCTCAAATTGCTAATACTCAAATAAGGACGCCCAAGCTTCCATATAAGTGAGTACACTAAAGCAAATTCAATCAGATGGGGCTAATAGTAAAATAAAGAAAGTTGTGCTTCATCCACTTTACACTAATTTTTGAGATTACGTGGTTTCAATAGACCTTTTTCATATGAAGTCCCAAATAGTCCCATCAAACTTCCACTTGAAAAGCCACGAATAAAGTAAACGTCAAATAACCCAGAAAATAAGACTAAGTTTGTTACTGGGTTACTTTTTATTTGGTTCACTTTTTTTCGGAACTCGACAAATCGAAGGGAGACTCGTTGACCAAGGTAAGACTCTATCAATTTCTTCTTTATTGGTTATATCCATCTTGGGAAGTGTTTCAACCAAATAATGAAGTTAATGATAAGGGCTCAACCCTATTTCTTTTGCGGCTTCAACCACACTATACATAATGGCACTACCACCTTTATTTAAAGTTATGAAATTAAGCTTCCTATTCCTTCTTGATTCGTTCTTTTTTCATAGAAAAACTGCCTTCATCTAGAATGTAAGGAAATTATCTCATTGTGTATATTTTGACGCTTACAAATATCGTTTGAATCGCAACACATTCTAATTTTCTAAACATAGACTCTTCCTCCCAAAAATGTTATATTTCTTTACAAAATAAAATATATCATCTAATCACGTCAAGTAATGTCGTAATTATTATTATGACATCTCATCTTTGATAAATTTTTGCTAGCTACATACAGGTTGAGCTATTCCAAAAAAAAAGCCTAATTTCTCATATGAGAAATTAGGCTATAATACTTCTATTAATTGAAAGTTTGTTTTTATCATTATAGGGTGGATTCGCTGTAAATAAGAAAAGTACTATACATACACTTAATTTACATGTAATATGCACCTATTGAGGAATCAATATCTTCCTACTAATAAGGCATGTTTTTTACCAATTTCAATCCATTTCATTTTCCGTTCATTTATAGAAGCTTCCGTATTTGCGTAAACAAAGTGTTGGGATTCATCAACTGCTGCTCTGTATGGCATAGCATATAGGGCACGGCATGTCGATACTAATAGTGAGGGTTTTACTGTTCTGAGCATAATTCTTATACTAATTTTTTATACGATTGTAAACATAGTCACTTAACGAAAATTTAAGTTGCTTCTTTAACCATTAAATTGTAGGAATCTATAAACCTTTTCAAAGCTAATTGGGAGTTAACCGCTTATAGCCAAACTAAGGAATAAAATTGTTTCTTATATTTTTGGGTTAATTAGCTTGGATAATAGAGAATTACCTCGTTTGTCTTGAAAAAGAGGAAAACAATACTAGAACAAAAAAAACTAGTGATGCCATAATCATTGACATCTTAAAATTAAGAACAATTAATTCCCAACCGTTTTTAACCATCTTATAAATCAAATAGCCAATTGAACCTAAAAGCAAGGCTTTTACTCCTTTATCAATTGCCTGATCATTACCCCAAAAAATAGTTTTTCCTAAATAGTACATCACGAAAAAAAGAATAATAACAGCAATTATAATTAATTGAAAAATCCTTCTAGGTATGCCGGCTATAGCATATATAATCTGAAACCGTCTCTTTTTTCTATTTTATACATAATTATACCCTTTAAAGATTTTCTTGCTTTCTCTAAAGGGTACAGGTTTGTTTTTATTGATAATCTCAATTTTTCTCCTAATTACCTTACAGTTCTTCTACCCATATTGAGGTTATCGTGTCATTACCTATGATAAAATGTTTTAATTCTTCCGCTTCTAAATATGTCACACTTCTTACAGTGACACTTGCTCCTGAAAAAGTATCTTGATAGAATGTTACTCTGTAAGAACCATTGATATAAAAAGAGCTAGCTTCATTATTGAAATCAAAATCTTTTAAATCATATAGACCTGGACCAAATCTGTAATGGTCTCCTTCAAAATCATTATCTTCAAATAAATGAAGTCCTCCGTCGTTCTTAGGAAGTTTGTAAATCGTAATAGACGATGCATTATCATTGTCTATTTTATAATCTGAGATATCATCTACACTACTATCAAAATATGAACTGGTATTTGTCCAATCATCATCTTCATAAAGCACTACTGCGTAGTCACCAACAATTCTTAAAGAGCTTAATTCATCATTAAAGTCATAATCATCATCTAAATTATATTCTCCAGGAGATGAAAAATATAATACATCTCCTTCAAAATCATAATCTTCATAAAGATAGATTCCAGGCAAGGGTGCTGCTTCTGATCCTGGTTCTGCCGCTTCTGCTTGCATAAATCCGTCTAGAAATAAAACCATAGAAAAAACTAAAAAAAGATTTAAAATTCCTTTTTTCTTCATCTTTCTTCATCTCCTTATGCATAAATTCATGTAGCTCTCATTTTAATTGAAAATACCTACTCTTTAAACTAATTCATTTAAGCTATGTAAGCTGTCTATATGCTACAATATTTTATATCCAATTGGAAAACCCCTAATAGAGGCTTGACACTTCATTCATATACAAAAGCACTATCAATACTTCATTATTCGACAATTGTTGATATTTGGCATAAATATATTTATATTTTATTGTTAAAACTTACTATTACTATTGTTAAATAATAAAGCAATAAATTAAATTGGGGGTAGGCGGAGGTGGTTCCAAAAAGGAGATATACAAACATATATATTTTCCTTTAGGTAAGATTTAATTATTTTTCATTTTGGTAAGCAAACTGAAAAAATGACTCAAATTAGAAGGCTTCCTAGAATTAGTTATCTCCTTCTTTTCCCAGAGGACGAAGTAAAACGGACTCGTCCTACATTTCTATTTTTTCTCTGTAGTTACAGACTAGTTTTTTTTCACTACGATCAATAGTATGTACCCAATACGTATGAACAGAATTGCATTTATACAATACTATTTTTATTTACGTAAGTATGTAACTTTACCGGAAAAATCACCTATTGGAGTTGATACCCAAAATCCAGCAGTTCTTAATGTCCTCCTCTTTAAATAAGGATAATTTTCAATTGTTCAATTATCACTATCTTATAACTTAATATCAATTATTTTAAATTGTTATCATTCAGCCAATCCTTATTCCAGTGTATCTCCCTAAGATAAATAAGACGCTTATCTATATTTCAGATGAACGCCAGATTGTGGAAAATACTATGAAATCTATTTCTTAATATTGTTCATCTTTTTTCTACATGTTCTAATTCATCTAACATGTTGTCTGTCACAGAGCTAATTTGGTAGATATTCTCTCTTACTCTCTACCCAATAATTATAGATAACATTTGATCACTCTTAAAAACAACACCAATTACATTTTCTTATAACTCCGCAAACTCCTTATCCATGTAGTTTAAGTCCAGTTAGCTTAATATTTCTTTTGGGATATCCCAAATAAAATAATACTTCGAATATTTCGCGTTTCAATGGTGATGGTTACTCTATCTTTCTTAAATACAAGTCCCGAACCCACCTGCTCCTTAAATTCCCACCCATTAGTTTTCATAAATTCTTTAACCATACCTAATGGATACTTTCTGTGGTCATGTAGTCAGTTCCTATCTCTAAAAACCCAATGCAACTAATACCAGAATACCAATAGCTTTAAAAGCATCCTTTTCTTCTTTACTGAAAAACGAGTCAACAACTTCATAAGTGTTTGTACCTTTAACCTTCATTAGCTTAAACGAGCGTGATTTTATTTCTCCGTTTGTATTTCTGACTCTTCCTGTTCCGATTGGAATCTGCCTAACTCGTCTCGATTTCGTTCGCTCGATCTTCGTTTTCACTTCGGCTTTTGATCCAAGATTTTTCTCAATACATCTCTCTCTTGTCGTGTTAACATTGACGTCTTTCCCCCTCTTCTTGTTGTCTTTGTCCATAACTGGATAAAATCCTGTTCCCACATGAGGAGGGGGAAGAGGGACGTCTGCTTTCATAAGCTGCTTAATTGTGTTATTAAATGTGTTCGAAAAAGCTGCAGTGAATAATGCAATTTGATTGCTGTCAAGGTCTGTAGCTTGAAAAAGGGCATCTACATAGTTCCGATACATATCATCGTATCTGACGGTCTATACATAAGACGTCCCTACCTCCGTAAATAGACGTCCTTCCCTTTTCATTTGGACGCCCTTCTTCTCATGTTGATTTAAGCCATTTAAAAGGAGGTAATCGTATGTTTGGGTTGGGAAAACCCCGATCAAAATTTGGGAAACTTTTAGATAAAAATAGTATTACTCAAGAAGATTTAGTTAGAAAAAGTGGTGTGAATAGAGGGACGATTAGTAGACTTTGTCAAGGTAATGCTTTTAATCCGTCCATGAAAAATGGAACTAAAATCATAAATGCGTTAAGAACACTTACTGGTAAGAGAATTGATTATGATGATTTTTGGAGCATATAAGAAGGTCTGTAATCGCTACAGTCCTTAGAAGTTTGTATACACAACTCAACTTGAGTTTAATAAAATCCATCTTAGCAATAACTTTTTATACAAGAAATTTCGGAAATAAATTCAACTTGTATAAAAAGAACTTTGGTGAATCAACAATTTATAAAACCATGTATATTTGATAAAATTCTTATTCTCTAAAATGTTGTTATATCAACGATTATAAAAACTGTGTTGGTTCCTACAGCTGCTATTATGTAAACTAAAATTGAATAGGCTATACATGGATATTCAAAATAAGCTGACGTTTTAAACGTCAGCTTATGGTGATGGAAATCTTGCAGCTTCAAAGTTTGTTCCCTCACCTGTATTCAGAATATTCCCATCTACTGAACTTCTAAAAGTTACTGTTACATTATCTCCAGCTTGCAATTGAACTATTGTGCATAAGCTACTAGGATGCTGCACAATTATTCCACCAATATAAGCACTACTAGTTTGAGCTACTCGAGAAAGATTAACGAAAATTTCTATATTAGTCGAATGGTCTATAGCAGTATCGTCAGGTAGAAATAGCACATTTGCACAAATCGAGTAAACACCAGATTGACTTGGGGTAAAGGTCGAAGAACCAGGAGCATACTCATTATTTAGATCAAATATCTCACTAGGATAATTCACCCTAACAGATACGGTACCATTTATAATTTGGGAAGCAATATTATTTTCAGCTCTAAATGCTGATTGAGGATCCGATAATCCGGGTGTACCCATTGGTCCTTGTGGTCCTTGCGGTCCCTGTTTACCGGGTGGTCCCTGCGGTCCTTGTGGTGGTGGTGGAACGACTCTACATTTACAATCTTTTTCTTTCATTTTTATTTTCACCTTCTATAATTGTTTTACTTTATATTTATGGATATTATCTATAGAAGGTTGGACTATCATATATAAAGTGACAAAAATGAGTAAGAGCCTATATTAATACAAAAAAGGACTGTTTCCAGCCCTTAGTAACCTTTATAATCAATGACACCCCTATACTAATCAATTTCTCTATACCAGTGAATAATGCTAGATTGCTATAGTCAGACCCAAATGATTAATAAACATTAAACTAATAAATAGAAGGAGTCGTATAATGTTATACTAACAACATGGGGGAATATTATGAAAAATACTGCTCCTACTTTCCTAACATTAATTATTTTTTTATTTGGCTGCGTAGGGAATTCAGAAGAAAAAACACCAGTGCATAACAGAACATACCTACAAATTGCAGTAGTGGGCAATGGGAAATTACCTGAATTGTTACGTATACTAGTATAGAAATAGAATCATTGGTTGATGATAATGAAGACTATGATGGGTTATTTATTACTCTAGATGCATTCTCAGAAGCTGATAAGGAGAAATATGTTTCGTTTTTTAATAGTGTAAGTTATCCAGTGTATTTCTTTAATATCCAGGGATACAAATATAATGCATTTGTTAAAGAAAATGTAAGCTTAAAAATAATAGAAACAAAAAACAGTCCTTATGTGCAAGAGTTCAAGAATAAAGGTGACGGTGAGAGAACAACCTGGGGGGTTTATTTGGAGGAATCTGAAGAAAATATTATAAAAGATTTAATGTTAAGAATATTCGATACAATAGAATGATTTTTTTAGTCAATTGTACATTTCCCAAAATATATGATATTCTAATCATAGACAAGCAGTAACTGCATACAATAAGAAAGACCGCAAGTGCTCCAACACTCACGGTCATACAATAGACGATTCCAAGAGGATCGGCTGATATATTAGGAAATAGACCACCAATCGCTCCCGCTAAAGAGTTAAGGGTGGTCTATTTTTTGTCGTTTTTATTAAAAGACAGTACCGAAATGATCAGCCCGCAAAATGCAATTGCCAACATCAACGCTTCAAATACCGTCATACGCCTCACCCCCTTTCAGGGAATGAAGCCGACCACCCTTAGAAATCCGCTATTGTATTCCAATTATACCATAGTTGCCCATATTGACGAAGTTTGCTGTGACAGTACATCTAGGAATCGTGGCATCTTTTCTGCTTTAAATCAGAACAAAATTGACTGAATTTTTTCCGCCTTAGTAACCTCAATAATCATTGAGTTTACTAAAATATCCTGGTTTTAAACAATATTGATCAAAACATCAAGAAAGGCGCTCTCAGTATTATTACTGAATAGCGCCATTATGTTGAAGATGACACATCCATATTATGGTTATCATTCATTGGTTGAAAAAGTCATCATCCTTGTATGCGTGAGACCAATGAAAAGGTTGTATTTCTTCCAATGATTTAAAACGCAATTTGTTATCATTATCTATATCAGATATTGCTACTTTGACTTCTCTTCCCCAATAATACAATCTCTCTTGACATATACCGCAAGGAGTTAGGATCTTAAATTCTTTATTTTCATCATCTCTTACAACACAAATGGAATGAGTAACTTTTACATTTAATTTATGTGCTTCTAATATAGCACCTGTTTCTATACATAACTCTGTTGAAGCGTTAACAATTTCTGGTGCAACACTTGTCAATATTTGTCCATCATCAGTATACATTGCTGCAGCACCACCCCAACCAGTAGGATATCTTAGTTTAATAAGCTCTATTGATGCTTGATACAACTTTTGTTCAATATTTATTTTTCTCTCTCCTTTTTTCTTCTAAATTAATTTTATCATCTATTATATTATACTTCGTTATTGGACCAAATGAAAAACGCATATCTTGTTTTCTTGTCATCGTGCCAGTTTAATACATTTTGTGTTCTCCTGATTTGTTGGAGAAAAAAATTGTTCTACACAATTTCTATTTAGTCTCATAGCATTTTTCAGATATTATCACCTATTTCTCCAAAACTATCAATCGATTTAAGTTTTGATGAGTCTTCAAAATTAAATGTTGGTTTATAGTTAACTGTTAATTCTATACCTTTTTGCAGACCCAGTGGTAAAACCATATTCTCTCTACTTGATTAAGATTAATAACCTTATCATAAATAAGCCTCCACTTTATAACTCTCACTACTGGTATGCATCTTATGATTTACCTTGCAATAAATTAATTCACCAATAGTTGTTTTAATTAGAACAATTTGTCCTTTTTAGTAATCAAAGTAATTAGTCATATTCTCCATAATTTCACCTGCCTACTTATCAATATTTTTTATGCACTAACCTCAATATCACTTGTGTTTCTTTAATAGCTAACCCTTAAGGTAGTCCAGATAGCTTTGACTACCTTTTTGCGCCAGATTGTGAAATAAGGTAAGGTAGATTATTATTAAACACAGCTTAATTTATGTTTGATAATACCCTCATTTAGCAACAACGTTTAATAATTTTACTTTTGTTAAAAGGAATCATGATATATGAATAATGTATAAAATCATGCATACTCATTACATTTAAACTTTAAAAGAGTGGTTTTATATCAACATTTGTATAAAGACATTGACTGGGTTCAAATTATGTAAACTAGATTTGAATTTGGGATACAAGTCTATGTAAAAGCACTCTTTCTTGTTTTGTTAGAGTGCCTCATTATTTATTAAGTGTATCTTATTATAGTCATAACTGCTTTTATATATGCTGGACTGTTAACTACAGTTACTGCCTCAACTGAAATTTCATCACCAGCTGTTAGATTTTGAAGTATAGTAGTTGATGCAACACGATCATCTGTCGTATTACTAATACCATCACTCCGATTATTAGTTTCGGATTTATCAAGGAGACCTAAAAAATTCGAATTCACCTCAAATATCACCCCATCCTCTGGATCTAATCCTACATTTATAGCATATGATATTTGATAAACCCCTGTAGCAGGAATCATAATGGAGGTTCCTCCCCCTGTAACCTCAAAACCACCTTGACATGGTCCTTCGCTATCAAATAGGACAGTATCACCAGAGGATGGAAATATCGTCATAGCATTGCGATTACGGAAAATTTCACAAAAACCTAACGCACTACCAGGCATCCCCGGAATTCCCATTGGTCCTTGAATTCCTTGTGGCCCCTGTTTCCCCGGCGGTCCTTGTGGCCCTGAAGGTGGTGGAGGAACAACTCTACATTTACAACCTTTGTCTTTCATTAGTCAATTTCACCTCCTACAGTTATATATACTTTATATTTATGATCCTTTTCTATAGAAGGTTGGACTAACATTCTTAGTGTGATTAAAATGTACTGAAGTCTATGTTAATATGGGGCAAAGAGAGTTAATTTCTGATATACAGCAAAACACATTTAACTTTAAAGACCGTTTGAGAGGGGAAAAGTTACTAATAACTTTTCAATTAGAGAGCTAAACACACGTGAGGAAATTATGAGTCTTTTCCAGTAATAAATCAGTTAAGAACAAACTTGACAGAAGAAAGTTACCTCAGATTATTTCAAGATACTTTTAAAACGCTTAAATTTATCCCATGCTATTGGTGCTAAAAACCTAAAGACCTTAATAATAAAACATTTCCACCTACATTTATTGCAATTAGATCATAAATTGAACATCACCACCATAAGCAATAGTAATTTTTAAAAAAAGGTTAATGGTTGATTTAAGGAGGATAGCATTTATTGAACGAAAAACATTTTTAATATCAAATTATACCTTACTGGGAATGGACATAGTGTCAGAAACGACTATACATATGTATAACACAAATAGAAACCTTATAATCTCCTTTTACATTTAGCTTGTTATTTCAAAGCTCAAAGTAAATTTCGGAGTCATCTTTAGTTTTAAATAGAGGAAAGAACAAACTTACACAATAATAATAGAACCTTGTAAAGGGAAGGATAAAGGGGGTAAAATTATTCATCTTGCCAAATACAAAATAACTAATATTTGAAAAGGAGTTACGATTAATGGATCCATTTTCTCAAACAAAAGATAATCATTTAGCTTTAACACAATATTATCGATGGTATCAGGTGTATGAGATGCCTTTTAATAAGGCTCGTATTGATAATCAATTAGATATTTTAGCAAGTGATATCGAAATCTCCGCACAATCAGGGACTTCTACAGGGAAAGATAATATAGAAGAGCGATTGATGATGTATGAAGGATGGCAAAATGCTCATCATGTTAAACATACCCAAGTAAATCGTTTGGATAACAATTACTTGTCATTAGAGGCAGATATACTTTATCAAAACATACGCCCCGATAAAAGTCGCTATAGTTATACAATTCATTATTCCACTGTCTTAAGGCTCAGAGACAATGATCTCCCTCTGTTCACAAAAGTCAAAATAGAGCCTATAGAAACTATTGAGGATCCACAATTTTCATCTGCTTATGGGGAAAATCGAGCAAAATCATTTATGCATTATTGGCTATATTTAATAGAAACAGTAAATGTTAATAAAAATAAATTTGATGAACTTTTAGCTAATCAATTTGAATTAGATTTAAGTTCGACTTCAAAGATTGTGAATAACAACCAATTTAAGGAATGGTTAGAATCAATTGAACAACAAGTGAAAAATAGTGCCCACTATCCAAAAAATTTCTCTGTTCGGGAAAATGCCGATCAAACACTACATGTTTCTGTTGATTTTGACTGGGAAGGTATATCATTGGATGACACCCCTTTGATTGCAGAAACCCATCATGAGTGGATACTTGACAATCACCCAGATGAACGTTTTCCGCGTATAAAAAGCATGAAGGTTACTCAAAAAACGCCTTTTCAAACCAAAGAATAAATAGTTCTGGTGCAAATAAAATATAAATAAAAAAATCCATCCACTATTTTTTCCTCAGGGCCATATAGGAGGAAAAATAAGAAAAAGGTCAGACGATCACGCAATTGATTTTCTTACCTTTTTTATATTTCCAGCTCTATTGTCCTACAATCCGTTTCTATAAAGAATGATTCCAATAAGAGCGACTATACTAAATATTTTCTTATGCAAGACAAATACCCCTTGTTTTATTGTACATTGTAATACGAATATGTCACGAAAAGGTGCTATATTTTTCTTTCAACTCAATCTAAGTCATAATGAATGGAAATTTGTTCTTCAATCGATACATTTGTTAACAAAAATTAGACAACTTCTGTAACCATCCTCCTATGAAAGAGAGATAATACAATGACTTTTGGCATCTCTCTTTAGAATTATTTATATTCCCAAAAGTGAGTAGTATATTCTTTTACTTTTAATGGAACTGTACTGCCTTGGTATTTTTATTTATTATTTTTGTAGTTTTATCATCTTTAATTTGCAATAAAAGAATTTCTTGTTAATATCTGAATAAGGGAGAGATTGTAAAATATGAGTACTTTTATCGTTTTTCTAGTTGTAATAGTTATTATTATTTTTATTTCAGTTTTGCTTTACAGTTTAATCAAGAATAAATCAAAAAACCTTATGAAATATATACCTTCTATTGTTTCTGCATTAAGTATTGTTTTGGTTTATTTAAAAATGTCATTTATATCGCAAGGATATGAACCAATTACTGATATGGTTGTGATCATTGTTCTGTCAATTATATTGGGATTTTCCTTGTTGGGTGCAGTTCTAATAGATATTTTGAATTGCAGAAAAGACATTTCAAAATAAAATGCTAAAATTAGCCTCTATTTAGAGTCTTTTTCTAAGAATATCTTGACACGTTTGCTCCCCTCTCATATTAAGGATCATTAAATTGAACAAAGTCATCCTCCCAAAAACAATTACAACAAATTTATATGTTCGAGGGGTTCTTCATCTAAGGTTTTTTAACAGAAACATAGACAAGTATTTTTCAATACATATCCCTTTTCATCATATAAATCCCCTTTTTCAAAATTCTCTTATCTTCCTAAATAACTCCTTAATAAATTTTAACAACATCTATTAATTTTATTATTCAACAATAGGTGAAAGTAAAATGTTTTACATTTAGTTTGATAAATCTCTCATTCTTTTATCTTCTGAACATCCCCCTATCAAACACAATCTATCTTGTGTTTACTAAAGTATCTTTTTGTAATTTCTAAGATGCATACAATAGTTCTAAATCAGCAAACATGGTATAATCACCCAGAAGGAGTGATACAATGTCAAATGAATTAGACTACAAAAATATTAAAAAACTTAACATAAAACACCTTAATGCCTCTAAATCATATTCATTTATTTTTATGGTGTTTTTTACATTTATTATTATCATTTCTCCTGTTGATTTTTTAGAATGGCTAGGATATAACTCCATAACAAATGAGAGTTCTCTTGTTATAACTCTAGTTTTATTGTTTGGATCAATTGCAACATGGCTTACTTCAACAATTGCTTTAGCAAATGTTAAAGAGTAGGAATATTTCTTATTGTTTACAATAAAACTGATATCTAACTGTTTTTCCATATACTTTTCCATTTGAACACTCAATCTATATCTCTCTTTCTCCTTATAACTTAAAACAATGGACAGAGCTATCATTAAGTCTACTAATCATTTTTCCCATCTCTTCTCATATACTTAAATATCTATATTGTAAAGGTGGTAAGTGGATGGGGTTCGCATATGTTTCAAATATTAACTCAAGGGATGTATCGGTTATTGATACAAAAAACCATTCTGTTGTAGCTACTGCTAGAGTAGATGGATTCCCACAATCCATTGCCCTCTCGCCTGATGACAAATTAGTTTATGTTGTCTTTCAAAATGCAATATCAAATTCTTTTGGCATTAAAGCCATTGATACAAAAACCCATTATTGCTACAATTCAGGATAGTAATATTCCATTCAAAGTTGTTTTTTACCAAATGGTAATCTTGCTTATACATTGGATTTTACATTCAGGAATGTTTCGGTTATTGATACTAAGACTCACTCCATTATTGCTAATGTTTTAGTCGGAGATAACCCCTCAGCCAGCCCACAAAATATTGCTATTTCTCCAAATGGGCTATTAGCCTATGTTACGAATTTTGGAAGTCAATTCCAACCTGGTAATACAGTTTCTGTTATCGATACCAAGACGCATGCTGTTATTGCGACTATTTTGGTTGAAGATAACCCATCTAGAATCGCATTTACCCCTGATAGTAAAATAGCTTATGTTCTAAATAATGGGAACTCTAATTTTCCTGGTAATACAGTTTCTGTCATTGACGCCAAAACTCACTCTGTTATTGCTACTGTCCAAGTTGGAAGGTTTCCAATAGCTATATCAATTACACCTGATGGGAAATTAGCGTATATTCTTAACTTATTAGATGGCTTATCAGTAGTTGATACTAAGACTCACTCTGTTATTGCTACTATACTACCAATTGGCAGTGATCCTTTATCTGTATCCATTTCTCCTGATGGGAAGTTAGCGTACGTATCTGATCGGTTTGTAAATACAGGTAACATCACTGTCATTGATACAAAAACTCACTCCATTATTACCAGAATCCCTGTTGGAAATATTCAGCCACATAATATAGCCTTTACTCCTGATGGAAAATTGGTATATGTGACAAACTTTGATGGTAATAGCGTATCTGTTTTTGATACAAAAACACATTCCGTTATCTCCACTGTAAGAGTTGGTCTAAGCCCTCTCGATGTTGTTATCTCATCTAAATATCTGTGATCAAAGACAAGAACCCCTTGTACCGTTATCCATAGGAACACCCACTATGACAAATTCAGTATCAGTATTTAATAAAGGGGAC
>NZ_JAXBME010000030.1 GCF_033963835.1 Cytobacillus sp. IB215665 | reverse complement strand
CATCACCCACTTAACCTTCACTCGCTTCGCATTGTTTTGGTTTGAAGTGGAGGTCTTCTGTCTGGGGTTGATAAATAGTTAACATGCTTTTTCTACCTATTACTAGCAATGAAATTGCATTGGTAGTTAATTTGTAATTATTTCTCTTAACTTTGTTACAGCTGTTGGATTTGAATTAGAGGCTTTAGTTGCTAATCCTATCGTCCGATGTACATTTTGATGAAAGGGCCTAGTATATACAATGTCTGTATTTGGTACCATAATTTCTGGTATAATACCAACTCCGATTCCAGCACTTACCATATTAATAATAGAACTTATATTATTTACTGTAAATCGTGTATGTACATTATTATTAAATTGACTAAAAAAGCTATTAATAGGATCATTTTCTCCCTCTTGCAACAGAATAATAGGTTCTGAAATTAACTTTTCTATTGTAGGTTCTGTCTCTTCTCGTAGCGGATGTTCATGTGGTAAAACTAAGCAGTAGTTGTCTCTTTTTAAAATAGAAACATCCAACATTGTATTATGTAAAGGTAGATATACAAACCCTAAATCAATAGTTTCTGCGACAATCCAATTTACAATTTCCTCATGACTACCTTCCCAGATCTCAACATCAATTACAGGGTTATTTTGTTTAAATTGTTTTAACTTATTTAGAAAGAAATTATTTATTGTATGGTTCAAAAAACCTATACGCATTTTTTCACTCTCACCATTATTAATTTTTAGTATTTCTTCATTCAATTGCTTAACTTCCTTTAAAATTTTTGTTGCATAGATTTTTAATTTCTCGCCATTTTTCGTAATTTTAATTCCTGAATAATCTCTGCTAAAAAGTTTAAACCCTAATTCTGACTCTAAACTTGAAATAGCATGGCTTACAGCTGATTGACTCAATCCAATGACTTCCCCCGCTTTTGTAAAGTTATTAGTTTCTGTAACTGTAAAGAAGATTTCTAATTGAACAATTGTCATTTCCTTGCTCCCTCTTTTACACCTAGAGTATATTTTGAATGAAGATCTGCTAACTAAATAATTTTTGTAACATTCAACGACAAAATATATTTACAAGTTAATTGTTTGATATTGTTAAAAAAGCAAACTACAGGTAGTTTTTTAGAATTTACGCCACTAACTCTTGTTATTAATAGTTCCTATATTCAAATGTTAAAATAAGGGTTGTTAGCTTGTCATTAAGCTTACATTAAAATACCATATCATTCTTTTGTTACTTATTATTATAAATAATGGGATTTTTTATGGAGATGACTAATGTCATGATTTAAAGGAATTTCTTCTTGTAACAAGAAGTGAAATCTCGCCAATAACACCCTTACAGGTTGTTTAAAGTAATTGCTTCCTAGGTAAAAAAACTAACTTGTCCTAAATTTATTAGGCTACGCCGCGTGAACTATGAGTTCTAATCTTTATAAGTAAACTAACTGACGAATACCTTCGTTTTTGATATTCAAAGACGGAATACTCTTTCATTCAGATAGAAAAAGTTCGTCGTTTATTTGTTCGCAATTCGAACTAGTTTTAGAAGAAGGAGACTTCTTTCGGAAGAATAGTAAGTGAAAGGGAAGAAATTTTGTTTTTTGTTTCTCCAACAAGCAAAACATTTAGGGGTTATATCATAACAAAATAGTAAAAGTCTACTATATTTAAATAACCCACTTAGTCTCTTTGGTGGATTAGAATATCTAATCTTATATTCAGAGAAATAGTGGAGTTGCTACCTCTAAAACTGTAGCAACTCGCATATTCATTAGAGATATAGTGGCTATCACATATTTATAAATTTCATGGATACATCCATTACCCTGTTTATATTATCAAAGTCGTAGCTGTACTTAGATGAGCGAACCATTTTATTTTTTTCATCATAATATTTTCCCGTGACTTCATTAACTTCATTAGAAGTTGCCAAATAAGTGTACGTTTTTGCCATTTCTTCAGGGGTTATAGAACTTTTGCTCTTAAGAATATATCCCAACTTTTCAATGTTTGAAAGGTTAGGGTAACGGCTGAGATCAACTTTTACATTTGTTACTCGTATACTATTCACCGTTATATTTGTTTTTTCTAGTTTCTTAGCTAGCCAATAGGAATACATGACTTGAGCAATTTTAGATTGATAATACATCTTAGCTACATTAAATTTTCGATTTCGAAATTCAGGGTCTTCCAGGTCAACTTGTAAATAAGGATGAGCAAGCAAACCTTTTGAGGATATTGTAATAATTCTACCCTGAGGACTACGCTTAAGCGACCCTAATAACAGTTGTGTTAGTAGTACTGGGCCTAAGTGATTGGTTGCCCATATACTTTCGATCCCTTCTTTTGTATACTTGACTTTTTTTTGTGTGATATCAAAGATTGCTGCATTGTGAATAAGGACATCTAATCTATCATATTGTAATCGGAATTTTTCTACCATATCCTTTATTGATGATTGTAAAGATAAATCCACAAGCATTAATTCAATTGAACTGCTATTGCTCGCTTTGCGTACTTCTTCTAAAGCTATCTCTCCTCTTTCCTTACTTCTACATGCCAGTATTACATGATAACCTTCTTTTGCTATCTGTATAGCTGCTGCTTTACCGATTCCTGTATTAGCCCCTGTGATTAGACATGTTTTAATATTCATAAAAACAACCTCTCTCTATTGCTTTGCTTTTTTCTCTAGCCTTTTAAAACCAAAGGCTATGGCACCTATACAAATTATTAGGCCTAACATGGCAGGAATAAAGATTGATGTTCCAGATTCCCCACCCTGAACCACACTCCAAATCATTTTACCGATGGTCATAAGGATAACAACAGAAATTCCAAGCTTTAAATTACGTTTCCAGAGAACTACTCCTAAAGCAATGAATGATATAGGTATTAGAAGGGTTTGTGAAATTAGTGAAAAGTTCAACTCCCCCTGTAAGTACACCATTTCCATTGCCAAAAATTGATTTACAAGCTCATTAGTAGTTTCGGGCTTAGGAAACCAAAACATGCTAGTAAATTGCAAAAATATTGTTGCTGAAATACCTGCCAAGCTCCTCTTGTAAGCAAAGAAACAAAAAGGTATTAGAAACAACGGCCTGACATACCAGCTTAATACATTGTGATGCCTTTCGAAAGTCCAATTAAAAAAGTCTTGATTCGTTCTAAATAAAATTAAAAAAGTTATTGTGAAGATGGCAAAAATAAGGGCTACCATCATATCAATTCGTTTTTTATTCTTCATTATCATCATCCTTTTTATTATTCTAAGCTCTTGTTTTATACAACTACATATGAGATTTTCCAATCAGGTGGAGGTAAATGCTCTCCCTGACTTCAGGATGTTTAAACTTTAACGTTAATAAAGGTTTCATTGTTTTTTTAAACCATACTTCATAAAATCAACAAAAAGTTCTAAGTTTTGAAGTGTTCTGTTCAGATCAAAATCGTCTTCTTCATTGAATATTTCATTAAAATGGGAAAACATGTAACTTACAGATTTCACAATAAAATCTCTTGGAAATTCCTCCTTAAAGATTCCATCCTCTACTGCCTTGTCAATCATGTTTACAAGAATTTCACCAGAATCCCTTCCAAGTGTATTTATTGCGACTTCAAATATTTCATTATTTTTTTCTTTGAGCATCATCTTAGTTAACTTGTAGTACTTCGGGAAAGTAATGGCAAACTCTACACCAATTCTAGCCTGTAGCTTAAACATATCAAAAATATCTATTTCAGCATTTCTCTCTTTGTATTCATGAATCTTATTATTAATAAAGTCCCATTTTGCTTTTGAAGAAGACTCCAGTAAAAAAATATATAGTTCTTGTTTATCTCCGAAATGATAGTAAAAAGTACCTTTGCTTATACCTGCCTTCTTTATGATGCTATTTAGTGAAGCGTCTTCATAACTTTTTTGCGAAAAAACGTCTAGTGCAGCTTCAAGTAGTTCTTGCTTCCTTTCAAATGATTTTTCCTTCAATTTGGCTATTCCCCCTTAATTTATTTATAAACCAGTTAGTCTAGACCAGGTGGTTTATAAATGAATTATCACTTTTTATTATCGTTGTCAAATATTATTTCCATGTAGTTCGAAACGTAAATATAGTAATTGATGTTATACTACTTGCCATTTGGTCCTTTATTGTAGTGTTATCAGCGAGCTTGATTTAATTAAGTTTAATGAATTTTTATCAATTTCAAGCCAGAAGCCCTCACACTAATCTAGATCGTGAGGGCTGAATAATGAGGATGAGGATAAGCATTAAATCTATCATCAAAGTTTTAGGAGGGATAATGGTGAAGTCATACTCAAAAAAACCCCTATATAAGAGGTTAAAGTTTTAAGTAATTCGGTTTTTTATTTTCAATGATTTTGTAGAAAATTCCTATCAGAAACCTTGCAAATGGTGTGGTAAAGGGTAGTAAAATAAAAGCATAAAGTGCCCCCCATACTAAAGTTCCTTCAACATTTATCGTCTCCATACCACCTCTAACGATAGTTTCGCCAAAAATCGCACCAATTGTTCCACTGTATAAGGTTACTAGAAATGCACATATAAGACTTATTGCCCAAAGTTTTTTATTAGACAATTCATTTCTATTGTGAAAGTATCCTCCTAATATTGCAAAAGTAATAGTAAAAGGAATTATTACAGAGTAATATAACCAACTTTCCGACCCAAAGAATAAAGTTATTCTGCCACCAGCCCATACTATTCCTATTTGGGCAAATAAAAAGACTGTAATGATTGAAAATAGAGTGCCGGCAAATAGGATTATGAGAGATGTGCATATAAAACTTAAAAGCCAACGTACTTTATTAGAAAATTCATTTCTATTTCTAAAATATCCTCTTAATATAGCAACAGTAAACGTTACAGGAATTATTACTAAGAAATACAACCAATTATTTATCAAAACAAAATGGATTCCACTAGCCACGGCATATCCTAATAAGATAAATAAAAATGTTGTAATGAATGAAAATAAAACACCGAACATAAGACCTTTTAACCAAGAAATGTTTTTCATAATTTATTCACCAACTCATGCTTTTTTTCAAATAAAACAGATTTATCATTGTTATTATTTTTTCATCTTATTCAAATAGAAGAATATAAACATAATGAAATTTATATCATAAACAACAATATTTACGAAAAATAGCGTTATTATAAAAACGGTAACCCAATAGAACCTTCCATATAAATAACAAACATTTCTAAAATAATGTTGTTTATAACCCTACAATTCATATAAATTCTTAATTACCATTTCTTTTAATTTGATTTCATTTATAATTTTAATCTCATTCTTTTCTTTCATAATCAGTCCTTGATCAGTCATTTTTTTGATCGTACGTAAAAGATGTCGGTTACTTGTTCCGAGAAGCTGAGCTAACTCAATGATTTTAACAGTATAACTAGGTTGAAATGAACCTACTTTATTACTTACCTCCAATAAGTATCTTGCTAACCTTTCTTCTAATGATGTGTATACAAATAACCATAATAAATCAGTTGTAAGTGTAAGCTTTTGAGCTAACAATTCATTTAAATATTTCATAAGCTTTAATTTATTGTTCGGGGTTAGTTGAGATAAATCAGACCATGAGATTTTTAGAACATAAGATTCATTCATTGTTTCAAGGTAAAAGGATGGATGTTTAAATTGTTTTGTTACATATTCTAATTCTCCGAAGACACTAAATGGGTTAAAAAACTTAAAGAGAAAAACTTTCCCTTCTTGATTAATGGTATAGGCTTTAACTTTTCCCATAACTAAAAAGTGTAAATTTTGCATATTATCTTTCGAATCAATAACTAGTTCCCCTTGATCATACCTGCAAAGGGTCAGTTTAGAGACCATCTCTTCCGGTAGAAAATTAGAAATTGACCATTTAGAAATAAAAGATTCTTTTAAAAAGGTATCTTCTACTATCACCAAGTTTCTCTCTCCTTACAACATAATAATTTTTAATTTTCAGTTATTTTTATGTGCAGATAAATTCTTTTATATTTATTATTCTTTAAAGCAGAACTATTGCATGAGAAAGAATAGAGTGTAGAGAAATACTTTTCTCCTCTACACTCCTCTTGTAAATATTGATAGAGTATTAGATTGCTAAGGTCCTTATACTCCCAAAATGCATTTTCTGTTCTAAATCCATTGAGGTATTACGCCATTCATTCTTTTATTTTTGGGTTGACTAACATTTTTGGAATTTTTATCATTAATTAAACTTATTGTTTTGTTAGTTGTTTAACGAGATTATCAAAATAATCAGATACCTCATCTTCATGTATTTCCTCATCATCAATAGAGATATTCAACCATCTTGGACTCCAACGATTAAAATCAATTTTATATTCATTCCCATTATAAAAGCCTGTAAAATGGATGACTGTACTATCTAAACTAGCAATAATCCATGTTGGTTTCGAGAATTTGTCATTAAAAATTTCATATATATATTCACCATTTTGTAGTTTGAAATTCATGATCTTAGCTTTTATTAATTCTAAATCTTTTTTATCAACATACTCGTTACTTCGCAAATCAATAAATAGTGGTGAATTACTTAACTGTGGTAATGGATTACTTATTGGATCTACAAAAATGAAGTGACTAACAACAAATATTCCTCCGACTCCTTTTTTGCTAGGTTGAATTAATTCTAACTGGATTGACCTTCCATCAAGAAGCCTATATTGAATTATCTTTTTCGTTTCTTCATCAACGATCAATTTAGAATCAGTGTTCTCATCTACCTTTATGTGATTCATCATATCTAAAAACTCTCTGGCTACTTGTTCAGGATCAAGCAATCCAGACCTATGTCCTTCATCAACTTGTTTCTGTAATTCGTCTAACTCTTGTTGAGAATATATAGCATTATTATTGTTATTATTCTTATCAGTAGAGGTAGCTTCTTTATGCTTAACAATAACATCTACAGGTCCAGAAGCCTTTTCGCTAATCGGTTTGTATTCAAAAAATTCTTGTATTAATTGCTTAATCTTTTTTTCCATTTCATTTGCTTTTGGATCTGAACTATTAATATCCGTATTAACAATAATTGGATCATCGATTGTTAATATGGTCGTAGAACTAACTTTTAGTTCTTCAATTTCCTTTAACCCTAAATCAATTGCTAAAACAACTTTATACCAATACTCACTTAATTCATCCATGCCAAAATATGTTACTTCTTTAAAGTTGATACTCGTACCTCTTTCAATAGAAAGGTCGATAAATTCTGTGTGATAGTAGTTGACCTCTTCAGGGTTTGTTATCAATTCACCATCTCTATAGAATTTGAGAATTAACATCGAAGGGGAAATACTTGCTGTAACCTCGATATTGTGGTCTTGTTCCATTTGAGATTCTATCTCTTCAAAAAGCATAAATTTCTTATCCCATCTTTCATTCCACCCATTACTGTCCACCCAATCTGCAAGAACATTTACTTTGTATTCATTATAATTTCGTGATTTAAGTAACTCTTCAACACTTTGTTGTACGTCCCTTTTGAATGTGTTAAATTCCTCTTCAGTATAAGGATCTTCACTAAGTATAGGATAATACGTGATGGTAACTTCTTTATTAACTCTAGAAAACTTTAAATCATATTGTACGCCCTGAGCGACAGATATAATTTCCTCTTCGATACTAAAAGTTTCATAGGTATCGATTAAATGATTAGAAGTAGCATTTGTAAATGTGGTAAACCCTGAGAGGATAATTCCAACAGCTAACATACTTGAAAGAGAAATCCATTTCCAAGATGGTTTATTAAACATAGTAATTCTCTCCAATCTTAATTTCATATGTGAACGACTTGTTGACATCCCAATTGATCGTGGGATTAATGTTTTCTTTGATATTTGTTCTATTACTGTAAGAAGGGAAAAACCATACTCTAAGTGCTCTTCTCTTTTTAATCGTGATAACACAGACGCATCGCATGAAATCTCGCAATCTTTCCTCATCGCGTAAAAGCTACACCATATGATTGGATTAAACCAGTGAATTGCTTGAACGAAGATGATTAGCCAATGAATAAGGATATCATTACGCTTAACATGTGTTAGCTCATGTAATAGTACAAACTTTATTTCATTACTGGATAGACTATTTAACATATTTTTATTAACAAGGATTTTTGGTCGAAAAAAACCAACAACAGAAGGTGTACCCATTGAGTCATCATAAATGATTTGAACTTTGGCTTTAACCTTCAATTTCTTCTTACATTCTTCTAGAAGATTTAATAATTCATAATTTTCACACTTTTCATTCTTTGTTAATCTCCAATGAAAATGGAAATTAACTATTAACATTATTAACAGTGTAATGGTAGCTCCAGCTATCCAAATAATAGGTAATATTTGCTTTAAAGATTTAATAGAAACTACCTTTTCTTTATCTCTACTAATTACGGGTGACACTTCTTCTATTACATTGTTGCTTTCTTGTTTTTCAATCGTACTGATCTGATTATTAGTTCCTTCAAATTCTTCTGAATTTGAAGTGCTTAGTTCTGGCTCTTTTTCAGGCATTAATAATGAAGTTTCAAAACTATAAGGTATGATTAGCCTAGCAATTAACAACAACCAAATATAATAGTGCCAATGAGCAGACATCTTATTATGAAATCCTTTTTTCATAAGGAAAATGACACCTGTCATCACACTGCCTAATAGAGACAAGCTTAAAACAAGTGAAAACAAGCCTTGTACATCCATTTCCTCACCACACTATTCACACAGAATTATTCTTCATTCTCTCTTTTTTGTTGAAGAAGTGTTTTTAATTCTTCAATCTCTTTTTCAGTCAGCTTCTCATCTTTGATAAAATTTGTAATAAACATTTGGCGAGATCCAGAATAGACTTTTTGTAAAAAAGATGTTGTCTCCATCTTTCTACATTCCTCTGCAGATATAAGTGGGAAAAAGAGTTTAAATCGTTCTCCCTTTTTAACACCTAGCACTTCTTTTTTTACTAAACGATTTATTAAGGTGTGTATCGTTTTTGGATTCCAATCTGTCGTACTACTTAATTGATGAATAATTTCAGCAGAAGTTAAGGGTGAGTTTTCCCACAAAACCTCCATGACTCTCCATTCTGATTCAGATATCTTTGATTGGTTATTCATTTGGAACATCTCCTTATACACGACTTATGTACTACAAGTGTAATATTTAATATTAATATTACACTTGTAGTATATGTTTTGTCAATGGTAATTTGGATCAAATTAATTATTGATAAAGATGATGAAATGATAATACTCTTCTTTACCTAATCTTTGAAAAAAATAATTGAAATTCTATTAAAACGATAACCATGGTTATTTAGTATTATCAACTTGGAAGCTAACAACGAATAACTTTAGTTGATTCTGATATTATTTTCATCTAGTACAACAATTTCAAAAATTTCACTAGCATCATCATTGCTTAACTTCTCTTCTCCCATGGATATAAGAAATTCGTTAGCTTCAAAAACGAATTGATCTACTATACCCGATTGTAAGAACTCTGTAATTATTCTCTCGATTTCACTTCCTAATAGTTCGGCTTCTTTATCAGCATTGACCATAGATGTTTTTACATTTATTTGATTAAGATCGGGGTCAAACCATGGCGTATAATTTATCTTTAGCGCTTCACTCTCATTTATTAACCCTTCTATTATTGTAGACCCCACCTTTAGATAAATATCATTGACCACATATTTTTTTACGTCAAACCTGTGTACTTGAACTTTTAGCGGATCAGAAAATCCATTTCTTAATAAAATATCTCTGAACATATCCTCTACTTCAAAATCAGTTCTCTTATCATTATCAGATATCCCTAGGGTTATTGTGTTATACATATGGTTGTCATCAACACTAGCACCGTACCTCCAAATTTTATGCTGATTCCATACCTCTTCAAGTGCTTTATCGATCTCTTTATTTTTATTCTGAACCTTAATATCAACTTCATGAGGTCCATCAAGGTTTTCAGTTTGAAATAACGTAATTTCAAATCCTTCATAACCATAGGAATTCAATATATCTTGGATACCATTTATTACGTCGCCTTTTATATCATATATTTCCTGCCCAGAAGCTAAAACTGCAACTTTGACATATTTTTCAGGTGCTGAAAAATCTTCTACACGTCCCTCATACCCGTTCTTTTTTAAAATATCTTTAGTTTCATCGAAGATCTCATCCCACATCTTTGGTCTTACTTCGGTTTGTTCATAATACATAGAACTTAAGTAGTCATTCTCGATATCTGTTAAATCATTTGAAGTAGTATTAGTAAATGTGGTAAAGCCTGATACGATAATTCCTACAGCTAAAATACTTGAAAGAGTAATCCATTTCCAAGATTGCTTTTTAAACATGGTAATTCTCTCCAATCTTAATTTCATATGTGAACGACTTGTTGACATCCCAATTGATCGAGGGATTAATGTTTTCTTTGATACTTGTTCTATTACTGTAAGCAAGGAAGACCCATACTCTAAGTGTTCATCATTTTTTAGTCGTGATAACACAGACGCATCACATGAAATCTCGCAATCTTTCCTCATCGCGTAAAAGCTATACCAAATGATTGGATTAAACCAGTGAATTGCTTGAACGAAGATGATTATCCAATGAATAAGGATATCATTTCGATTAACATGTGTTAGCTCATGTAATAGTACAAATTTTATTTCATTACTGGATAAACTATTTAACATATTTTTATTAATAAGGATTTTTGGTCGAAAAAAACTAACAACTGAAGGTGTACCCATCGATTCATCATAAATAATTTGAACTTTGGCTTTAACTTTCAATTTCTGCTTGCATTCTTCTAGAAGATTTAATAATTCATAATCATCACACTTGTTCTTTTTTGATAATCTCCAATGAAAATGAAAATTCACTAATAACATAATTAATAAGGTGATTGTAGCACCAGCTATCCAAACGATTGGTAATACCTGTTTTAAAGACTTAATAGAAACTATCTTTTCTTCCTCACTACTTTTTACCGGTAACACTGCTTCCTGTAAATTATTGCTTTCTTGTACCTCAGTTGTATTGGAATGATCAATAGTTCCTTCAAATCCTACCGAACTAGAGGTACTTAGTTCTGGTTCTTTTTCAGGCATTAATAACGGAGTTTCAAAACTATAAGGTATGATTAATCTAGCAATTAGCAATAACCAAATATAATAGTGCCAATGAGCAGACATCTTATTATGAAATCCTTTTTTAATAAGGAAAATGACACCTGCCATTACACTTCCTAATAGAGACAATTTTAAAACAAGTGAAAATAAGCTTTGTACATCCATTATCTCACCACACTATTCAAAGTGAATTATTCTTCATTCTCACTATTTTGTTGAATAAACTTTTTTATTTCTTCTATTTATTTTTTTAGTAAACAATGTTGATCTATGTCTTTCATCAACTTGTTGCTGTAATTCGTCCAACTCTTGTTGAAAATATATCACGTTATTATTCTCAATTGGCTTAACTTCTTTGTTTTGAACAATAACATCAAATGGTCCAGAAAACTCTTCGCTAATGGGTTCATATTGAAAAAATTCGTTTATTAACTGTTTAATCTTTTTTTCTACTTCTTTAGCATTTGGATCTAAACTATTAATATCCGTATTAACAATAATTGGATCATCAAACGTTAATATGGTTGTAGAAGTAACTCTCAGCTCTTCAATTTGCTTTAACCCTATGTCAATAGCATCAACAACATTGTCCCAGTCTTTATTACTATATTTATTCTTAAAACCAAGTTCCTCACCATAAACGTTTACGAGACTTGTTGTTACTTCTTTAAAGTTGATACTTGTACCTTTTTCTATAGCAAGATCGATAAATTCTGTGTGATAGGTGTTAACCTCTTTCGGGTTTGTAATGATTTCACCATCTCTATAAAAAGTTAGTTGAGGGTGAGTGCCTGCTATAACCTCAATATTGTGTTCCTGTTCCATTTGAGATTCTATTTCTGAGAAGATTTTATATTCTTGTTCCTTTTGACGTTCCTTTTCTTCATCCAGTCTTTTAAGCCATTCATTATGGTCTACCCAATCTACAAGAACATTTACTCTGTAGTCATAATAATTTCTTGATTTCAGTAAGTCTTCAACACGTTTTTGTACATCCCTTTGGAATGCTTTGAATTCCAGTTTAGTAAAAGGATAATCAGTAACATTAGGGTAATACATAACAGTAACTTCTTTATTAACAGTAGAAAACGCTATATCATAATAATCTAAATACTTGGCCTCTACGATAGACTTTATTTCCAACTCGATATTTAAATCTTTATAAATATCGATTAAATTATTAGCCGCAACATTTTTTATCGTGGTAAATACTGGATGGATAACTCCTGTAGCTATCTTACTTGAAAGAGTAATCCATTTCCAAGATTGTTTTTTTAACATTAAAACTCCCTCCAATCATATTTTCGCAGGTGAACAAATTGTTGACATTCCAAATGATCTCGGGATAAATGTTTTCTTAGCTTGTGCTCTATTACTCTATGTGTTCTTTTCTTTTTAATCGTGATAAAACCGTGTGTCCATTCTGATTCAGTTATCTTTAATTGACTATTCAAATGCAACATCTCCCTATATACACATATAATATTACAAGTGTAGTACCTAATAATGATATTACACTCGTAGTACACACACTGTCAATGGTTATTATTACTAAATATTATTGTTCTTAAGGAAGTTGAATGAATAATATCTCGGTAAAGAAACACCAAACAGAAGTAGTATGGTTGTTATAATTTAATCTTATAATACCGACTGTTTGATTAAATATAATGGCTTTCTATCATTTGTGTTTTAGTACAATTATCTATTAAAAAAAATTGTTCTTATTTGTCTTTTCATATGTTTATTTTATAGGATTAAACACCTTACAAATGATGACATCTGTCATTGTAAATAATGGAAAACAATCACCCGTCATCTTTTTTAAAGGTTGCTGAATCAATTCCATTATGTTCCAAAAAATAACTTCAAAGATAGGAAAAAGCTATCCGTAATTGATATGATTCTTGGTTAGTTAATCTTAGATGTACTTTTCTCTTAAGTATCTAATTATTAGACAAAAAACAGTGGCATTTGGCTTCAAAGTAAGCGGAAATCGGATAGCTGCTCCTTCATTTCTGTAATATCTGTACCAGCGATATGAACAGTACCGTCTGTGGTCTTATCTAAAGTGGAGATAACATTTAATAATATAGTTTTCCCTGAACCAGATGGTCCCATCATCCCAACAAATTCACCTTCTTGAATAGAGAACGACACTCATTTTAAAGTATGCGATTGGTTCTCGCCTTTTTTATCGTATACTTTTATTTCGTTTTTCACGCCTACAACTGATATATTCATTTTGTAACCTTCTATTTTTTCCTATTCAGTGGTGCTTCGAGTTTATTATTTAACAAAGGTGTTAATTTCCAATACGTAAAAACACGCCAAACCCACTCAAGTGGTCCCATTTTAAACAGTCGCAGCCAAGCTACGCTGAAAATAATTTGAATCACGTATATTGTTAGACAAAGCAATAGTGTTTGGATGTACGTAAGGTTAGCTGTGAAATTGAATAGGTTTCCAGCTAGAAAAATGAAAGCAGTTTGACCAAGATAATTAGTTAATGCCATGCGGCCGTAATATTTAAGAGGAAATAATAGTGTTTGCACTATTTTTGTTTGCAAAAGCAACAGCAGTAACCCTACATAAAAAGCAGAAAGAATTGCCCCGACTGTTACACCAGTTTTTAAAAAGTAACTTGCTTTATCCATTGAGCCGTCTTCAGATGTAACAATCATATTTTGAAATGGAATTTCAGGTATTTTTTGGTATTGAGCAAACAATCCAATCCCGGAAAGGGCAAACAT
Organism: Cytobacillus sp. IB215665; assembly: GCF_033963835.1. Taxonomy (NCBI): domain Bacteria; kingdom Bacillati; phylum Bacillota; class Bacilli; order Caryophanales; family Bacillaceae; genus Cytobacillus; species Cytobacillus sp. IB215665. The sequence continues at coordinate 16,140 of NZ_JAXBME010000030.1, read as the reverse complement.
AACCAATGTAAAAGCAAGAATTTTCTTTGTTTTTTGCGAAAGATTTTCAAACACTTTAAACTGGCCACAAGCAAGCCCTAATAAAATGAGAGGCAAGGTTAACAGTAATTTTTCCCCCATGACACCAAACACAATGATTAACATAATGCTTAAATATAAATTTACATGCTTGTTCAATTTATAAAATGGTAAAACAATGAAACCACAGATGGCATAATACTTTAATGCTTCTCCTGGTTGAAATATTGAATGTAAAACCCCAACGGCTAATAATGCAACAAGTCTACGTAAAAATAGAACATATCCTTTCTTCCCTTTTGCATTAGCTCGGGTAATAAAAATATAGAAGCCTACTCCAAATAGAAAAGAAAAAATTGAGTAAAAACGACCTTCCACAAATAAATATAGAAATCTTTGATAGCTAGCATCAATCGTATTTGGGTCTGGTATGTCTATATCTAGAAGTGTGAGGATATTGACTAAAATAATGCCCAGCAATGCGAAGCCTCGAATGTAATCAAGTGCATCAATTCGTTTGTTAATGATGCTTTTTTCCATATGACAACTCTCCTTTCATTGATTATCTTACAGAAGGTAATAAAGGAAACCTATCGTTTTACCTTACAAATATCTTACATATTTGTAATACGAAATAAGAGACAATTGTTACTTTTGTTTAGCCATTCATTTGATTCTTTTTGAACCTTTAATTTGGTAAAATCATAAACAGAAGGTGCAAAAAATTAAGAAAAACAATATTAAAGAGTCTGGGACATAACAGTATTTATTAATAGATTAATGAGGTGTCGAGAGACTGATATGTAATTGAACATTTATATTATAGGGATTATCCTCAGTTCGGAATGTAATGGAATAAGGAGCAAGCATGGAGGAAGAGATTCCAAGGAGCTATGAAGTATTTGGACAAATTTTTTTGTTATGCTACTCTATGTAAAGTTAGAAGTTTGATGAAAAAGTGCAGATAAACTAAATGCTCCTTAGTGTATGCTAATATTCATTATCGTCACTTTCTTACGCGAGATAGAAAAACAGCCATTTCTAAATGGAAAGACTCTATTTCTTAAACTGTTAAATCCTCCGATAGCTATTGAAACAAATTTTATCTCTAGTAAAGTTTATTTTCTGATTGCACATGAATGTAAACCTGAAGCTTTCTTCCAAATACTAAGAAAAATTACTTTGGAGTATTTTCAAAAAGTAAACGTCAAACAACCCAGAAAACAAGAATGAATTTGTTTCTGGATTACTTTTTATTTGGTTTACTTTTTATCGGAACTCTACAAATCTCGGAGAGACTCGTTGACCGACCAAGGTAAGACTTTATCGATTTCCTCTTTATTAGTTAAATCAATATTAGGTAGCGTTTCAAATAAGTAGCACAGATAATGATAAGAGCTCAACCCATTTTCTTTTGCCGTTTCAGCTACACTATACTTAATGGCACTACCACAAGCACCTCGCGGTGTATTCGAAAACATCCAATTTTTTCTCCCAATGACAAATGGCTTAATGGAACGTTCACTTCTGTTATTATCAATTTCTAAATGATCGTCTAATAAAAACGCTTCGAGACGATTCAATTGGTTTAAACAATAGGTGATCGCTTGTCCCAGAGCGCTTTTAGGTAGAACGCGATCTTTCTGTTCATGAAGCCATGCTGAAAAAAGGTCCAAAATGGGCCTGCTTTTTTCAAGTCCCTGCTCATATCGCTCTATAGGGCTAAGATCTTTCAGTTCCCTTTCTATGAAATAAATTTGATTACAGAAGTGTAAACCTTCACTTGCCTTACCCTTTTTCTTCTTCTGTGAATCAGGTAAAGCCTTAAAGGCTTCATCAAATTTACGTCTCGCATGTGCCCAACATCCCACAAGGGTGACATCTGGGACTTGATGATAACCACTATATCCATCTACTTGTAAAAAACCTTTAGAACCCGTAAAAAAACGTTTCGAATGTTCCCCTGCTCTTGTTGGTTGATAGTCATAGAGAATAGAGGTGACTATCCATAAACCTCATCTATAATTCTCTGAAACGGTCAGATAATAATATACATGAAGTAAATGTTGCAACATTCACTTTCTCTTGCTGTACTATTTGAAACTAGTAACAAGTATTTTCTCTTTCATTTAGTAATAGTGATTCCCAAAACCAAAAGGTTATTGATGTAGTAACTACATATATATAAATTTCAGTGTTATTAAAAAAAGAGCGACTCATAATAATAGAATTAATTAAGATATGAACAATTAAAGAAACAAATAGATAAGTAAAGAAATTTACTAAACTAAACCTTCTATGCATTTTTATTCGTTTTAATAGTATATAGGTTGGTAAAGCGAACAGTAAATAAAATAACAAAAAGATAAAAGAGATAATAAAAATAGGATAAATAACACTAGACCCTATGCTTAATTGGTATCCCTCCAGCCAAAAATATAATATAGACATTGTTAGAGAGGATAAAACTAATAAATTCACTATTTCTCTCCACATGTATCATACCTCCTATCAACACGACAAATTTGAACTTTCCACTATATATATGAAAACTTTTTACAGCTTCTGCTAAGCTAGGCCTCAATCTTCTTTTATTATACAAAGTAGAAAGTTTGCTAGAAATAATAGTGTGTAGAGAAAAAATTCTTTTTCTCTACACACTTCTGTAAGACTTCTTGGAGTCAATTGTCCAAGTTAGATTAGAGAATTATTTATTAAAGTTGGCATAAATATACTCCCCATTAGTGAGTTGATATTCATAATATTATTCTTTAGTTTGAACTATAACATCCATCGGTCCAGAAATCTTTTCACTAATCGGTTTGTATTCTAAAAATTCGTTTATTAACTGTTTAATCTTTTTTTCTACTTCTTTAGCATTCGGATCTGAACTATCAATATCCGTATTAACGAAAATTGGGTCATTAATTGATACTAACGTCGTTGAAGTAACTTTCAGTTCTTCAATTTCCTTTAACCCTAAGTCAATAGCCTCAATAACACTTCTATTATCGGTATTACCTAATTCTCCAAAATAAATAATAAAAGGCCTTGTTGATGTTTCATTAAAGTTGATAATCGTGCCTTTTTCTTTAGCAAGATCGATAAATTCTCTGTGATAGTTGTTAATCTCTTCAGGGTTTGCTATCCTTTCACCATCTCTTAAAAATTCTAGATCAAGAGTGTTTCCATTATCGTACACATTAACCTCGATATCGTGCTCCTGTTCTATTTGAGCATCTATTGAAAAGAGGTTATTTTCTCCTTCCTTTTGAGGTTCTTGTGCTTCATCCTGTTTTTTTGCCCATTCTTCATATTCTACCCAATCTACAAGAACATTTACTTCGTAGTCATCATAATTTCTTGATTTAAGTAACTCTTCAACACGTTGTTGTACATCACTTTGGAATGGTTTGAAGTCCTGTTCAGTAAAAGGATAATTAGTAACATTAGGATAATACTTAATAGTAACTTCTTTATTATCAGTAGAAAACTCTAAATCATAATAATCTAAATACTTGGCCTCTGCGATAGACTGAATTTCCATTTCGATATTTAAATCTTCATAAGTATCGATTAAATTATTAGCAGCAGCATTAGTAAATGTGGTGAATCCTGACAGCGTAACTCCAACAGCTAGCGTACTTGAAAGAGTGATCCATTTCCATGATTGTTTTTTAAACATAGTAATTCTCTCCAATCTTAATTTCATATGTGAGTGATTTGTGGATATCCCAATTGATCTCGGGATAAATGTTGTCTTTGATATTTGTTCTATTACGGTAAGAAGAGAAGAACCGTACTCTAAGTGTTCTGCCCTTTTTAATCGTGATAACACAGATGCATCGCAAGATATTTCGCAATCTTTCCTCATCGCGGAAAAGCTATACCAAATGACTGGATTAAACCAATGAATAGCTTGAATGAAGATGATTAGCCAATGAACCAAAATATCATATCGCTTAATATGTGTTAGTTCATGTAACAGTACATATTTTTTTTCATTATTCGATAACCTATTAAACATATTTTTATTTAAAAGAATTTTAGGTCGAAATAAGCCAACAACAGAAGGTGTACCCGTTGATTCATCATAAATGATTTTAACTTTGGATTTATTCTTTAATTTCTCTTTGCATTCTTCTAGAAGAGTTAATAATTCACGATCATCACACTTTCTCATCTTTGATATTCTCCATTGAAAATGGAAATTCACTATTAACATAATTAACAGGGTGATGGTAGCACCCGCTATCCAAATCATTGGTAATACTTGTATTGAAGGGCTAATAGAGACTATCTTTTCTTCGTTACTACTTTTTACCGGTGACACTTCTTCGTTTGCACTATTGTTTTCTTTTACCTCATTTGTACTGGTTTGACTACTAATCAAAGATTCTTCAAATCCTACCAAATTTGAGGTGCTTAGATCTGGATCTATTTCAGGCATAAATAACGAAGTTTCAAAACTATAGGGTATGATTAGTCTAGCAATTAGCAGTAACCAAATGTAATAGTGCCAATGAGCAGACATCTTATTATGGAATCCTTTTTTCATAAGGACAATTACACCTGCCATCACACTTCCTAATAGAGACAATTTTAAAACAACTGAAAATAAACCTTGTATATCCATTTCCTCACCACACTATTCACACAGAATTATTCTTCATTATCACTTTTTTGTTGAAGAAGTATTTTTATTTCTTCAACTTTTTTCAGTCAGCTTCTCATCTTTAATAAAATTTGTAATAGACATTTGGCCAGATATCGAGAATAGACGTTTTTTGATCTCCATTTTTCAGCAAATATAAGTGGGAAAAAGAGTTTAAATCATTCTCCCTTTTTAACACCTATCACCTCTTTAATCACAAAACGATTTATTAAGGTGTGTATCGTTTTGGGATTCCAATCGGCCGTACTACTTAACTGATAAATAATTTTAGTAGGAGTCCAAGGTTAACTTTTCAATAAAACCTCTATAACTCTCCATCCTGATTCTGATATTTTTGATAGAGTATTAATATAAAGTACACCTCCTATTCAAGAATATTCAGGACTACAAATGTAGTACCTGATGACAATACTACACATGTAGTACGTAGTATGTCAATAACAATTTTAACCATTTACTTTAGTGTTGTATAAGAAGTTGAATGATACTCAGCTAAAGGAACACCAACAGTATTGGTACTGTTGGTAGAAGATAATTCCCTTCAACTGACTTGTAAATTAGATATAACAGCCTTGTATTATATTTTTTTGTATTCTTCTTTACCTTAATAATTATTTATTTTATAGGATTTAATACCTTACAAATGATGACATCAGTCATTGTAAATAATGGAATACAAAAGTGCAGCATATTAATAAATTTTATAAAATCTATTAATGGACTTTTAGTCCTATGTGAGAGAAGATCTTAAATATTTCTAGTCAGAAAACTCCAGTTTAAAGAGGAACAATGTGAAGTAATTGAAGGTTAAGTTGGAATAATCTTTGGAGAAATTAATTCTAACTACGTGGAAAACATAAGAAAAATTACACTTACAAAGTACTCATACGGGGAGGATAAAAGCGTTTTTCAATAGCCTAATGGATACTTTGTAACATAATGTGTGTAATTGACATTATCCTTTTAAATATCGTGGAGGCTTACTACTTATTGTTCTTATCAAATAGCAGTAGTCAACCCTTGGGTAGGCATGTATTTTTTAGTTTTTTTGTTATTAACTAATTAGTTAGAAACCTTGTTACTATAATTTCTATGCAATACAGCACATACATTAAATAGATTAAAACAACTTGTTGTCCTATGGCCCTTAAAATAAAAAAGACGCTTATCTTTTTTGAGATTTGCGTCATTTTAAAAAATAATAAAAAATCCAATACCGAAAATGCAGTGATTAATTTCATTCAAGACTAATCTGTTCCCACTCACTTAAATACATCACATCTTTACTTACCTTTTTCTTTTCAGGAAGCAGACATAAAAATTCCAATGAGTTCCCGTCTGGATCATAAAAGTAAATACTTGCGTTGGGTACCCACGTATGGACGATAGGTTCCGTTGACTCAAGTCCAAAGGCAGCCCTCGGACTAATTCCATGATCAAGGAGCCATTCGCGTGCATTCAACATATCTTCATAGCTAATTCTGAAAGCAAAGTGGCTCTTATGGAAACCATCATCCTGTACCTCCCAAACACCCAGCATCTGCTCTTTTTTATGATTTTTGTCAAACCAAAAAAAGGCTACCCTTCGATCTTCTATAGTATACGCATGATCCATTCCTAACTTTTTGTAAAAAGAAATGGCCTTATCTAAGTTTTTTGTTTTAACGTGAGTCTCGTATAAAGTCCCAGGAAACATTAAATCCCTCCTAATTTTAATATTTAATTGATTGTAAATATCTATAGAGTGTAAAAAATTATCCATTGTTCTGAATTGAAAATTAAACTACACGGAAATATTCTTAGTGTACACAACCATCTCCTTTATTACTAAAATGACCCCTATTGTGAACGATCAATCTATATAGTGAAAGTATTTATATAACATAACTTACTAGTTTATTTAATATCTCTAGATTGACATCACCTCTTTTTACCGAAAGAAAACCTAAAACACTATCAATCAATTTATCATTGTTCATAACCCGTACCTCAAAACTAGTAAAAGCCAAATTTACATGTAATATCATATTTTATAACCAAAGAAGGTATTAAGATTATCCTCTTATAGTCGAGGTTAACATTATGTAAAATGAATTACCTCGTAAATTAGATCTATCCTGTTTAAGACTTTAGTTGTAACTTCTACTATCATCCATTTCTTTTCATCTCTTAATAATTCTTTTAAACAAAAAACACCCATCTGTTAGCAATGCATCATTTGTGTTAAACTGTCAGTCAAACGATCAAATGGAAATTGATTGCAGAAGATCACTTTGGTTATGAGTAAGGGCTAATGTACCGTTTGTTGTATAAGAAAAAAATCTGACAGTATATCGACAGTCCAGCATCTCTGTATTTTGGTTTTTGAAACCACATTGTGAACAAAGTGGACGGATAGCGAGGGGTTTTAGATAATACAACAATGTCTTTACCATACATCATTTCAAATTCCAGCGCCACAGATCCATAAGTCCCACCGATACTTGTTGAGAAAGATATTCGTTGCATTTTTATTTTTACTATAAAAACCCTGATGAATCATTGAATATAATAAACAAAGTTCTACTAATAGATCAACCAGAAAACTCTTATAATTATCTAGATATCGAAATCAAGAGTTTAAAGGCAAATATTATTTTCAACCAAGGGGATATCAAGCAATCTATCAATATATATGAAGGTATAATGGAATCAATAAAGAATATGGAGAAAATCAATTACGGAAAATGGTATAACCGAATTACATATAATTACTCAAGAATACTATTTGCATCTAAGGACTATGTTTACAAAGGGTACACTTTATTTAAGAAGAGAGTCTGTTTTATTACTTAGAATTAATAAAGTTGAAAGTAACTTTACACTAATAGGTTAAATAAAATTAAAATTTAACTATTATTAGAAATCAACATTTTAACTGAGATTTCCTGTAATTATTATTATATATATTTACAATTCGAGTAACTGAGCCTTTCATAAAAATAAAATGCGTGGTTAAATGACGAGCAAGTATTTATATAGTGATCTAGTATTGTCATTTCTAATACTTCATTTTTTTGCTAAATGTGATGATTAAATCCTACAATTCATATAAATTCTTAATTGTGATTTCCTTTAATTTGATTTCATCTAAAACCTTGATTTCATTGTTTTCTTTCATAACTAGTCCCTGATCTGTCATTTTTTTAATGGTGCGTAATAGATGTCGATAACTTGTTCCTAGAAGGTAAGCTAACTCATTGAATTTAACAGTATAACTAGGTTGAAAAGATCCTACTTCATCACTTATTTCAAGCATGTAACTTGCTAATCTCTCCTCTAATGATGTATAGACAAATAACTCAAGTAAAGCCGTTGTCGAGGAAAGCTTATGGGCTAACGCTTCATTTATGTATTGCATAAACTTTAGCTTATTGTTTCCATCTAATTCAGACAAATCAGTGGATGAAATCCTCAACACATAAGATTCCATGGTTGTCTCATGGTGAAATGCGCAATTCGATTTTTTGGTTATATATTCTAATTCTCCAAAGACACTAAGTGGGTTTGAAAATTTAAAAAGAAAGATTTTACCTTCTCGGTTTAATTTATAGGTTCTTACCTTCCCTTTTACTAAAAAATATAAATTATATAGATTATCATCTGCATCAACAATACGTTCCCCTTTGTTATATTTACAAAGTTTTATATTAGATATAATTTCTTCAGGTAGGAAATCAGTTATTGCCCATTTTGAGATAAAGGATTGTTTTAAAATAGCATCGTCAACGATCTTCAAGTTTCTCTCCCCTTAACATCCAATTTCTTAATTTACTTTTTAGGTTACAGAATATAATATTAGGTCAACAAAATAGCTAAATACCTTTAAAATTATTAGTAAATCATTATTTTAGTCATTTCTAATTTCGCTAATTCCCCCACTTATTTTACAAAATGATAAAGATGTTCTTTTACTATTATCAATTTATACCCCCCTTTTTATACCCTTTTGAATTCCCAACACTGATAAGACCTAGTCGTATTAATGAAGTATGGCCCTTTATTGCCGGTAAATGATAAAAAAGGCTGTAGACTTTGTCTACAGCCAGAATACTATCAAAAGATATTCTCTCTTTTACTTTAAGATCCAATTGTTTAGAAAGGGTTCATTTAAATATTTTTAGTATTCCTAACATGAAAATGAAAGAAAACCCAACAATCAAAACAAGCCTTAGGAAATAATAATCAAGCATGAAACTTATGATAATTAAGGGTATCCCAACCATAGCAATAATAGAAGTAAATTTAGTATATTGTATAACCTCTTTCGATAGTTCTGGTTCTTCTCTATACATCCATCTTCTCCCGAGGAATATACTTTCCTCAGGAGAAAAATAAGTCCAAATTAACAAACCATATATAGGAATTAGAAAAATAACAATTATAACTAGGTCTAACATAAAGCCCCCCTATTCTTTATCAACATATTCCGTATTTTGAAAATCAAGCAGTTGTGACGAGGAACTATTTTCTTCAACACCTTTGCAATAAACAGCAGCTAACCCTACTGTTGTGAGAAAGTTCATAATTAATAACTTCAATTTCTTTTGATTTTTCCTTATTTTTCACACTATTACATCTCACAAATTTTCTATCTATACTATTTGATATTGCTTAAAACAAATATTTACTGTGAAATTGAGTTCCATTTACTAATAAAATGATCAAAATCACGTGTGATTTTCAAACCATTGTCATTAGATATTGTTAACTGTCCATCTATTTCAATAATCTCATCAGCACCGATTTTTAATGTTAAAGTATAATTATAATCTATACTGCTATTTTCATTTTCTTCATATTTTTCAAGTATCACATCTACTAGTTCAATGCTTTTGTTTAGTTTTTTTGCAACATTAGGTGCTAATTCAAAGATCCTACCTACATTTTGTTCATTTAAGGCAGCCTCTGATAAATACCCACTAACATTTTCAGAAATATCAAGCCCTGAAGGAGGTGAAGACGGGTCTTCTATAGTGTACTGCTCTTTTTTGTATGCCATCACAAGTTCATGAACTTCTTCTTCATTTACAACTTCGTTACTGCAGGCAACTGAACTGATAAGGAATATTGCAAATAAAGTTAACCTAACTAACTGTTTCATTCAAATCACTTCCTTTTAATTAGAATGTAAGAGCTATCTTTCTATCTTAGTTTTTATATTAATGTATATCTCTGATATTGCAGATGACATGTGTCATCTTTTCATAGATTAAAAGCATGGTAAATAATTGAAAGTAATCAATCTTGCGTTCTCAACAAGTAATTTCTCAAATCGGTTACTAGTCCAGGAATGTAAAATATAGACAATAATTATAAACATAATTATAGAAATTTTAATATAATCAAGCGGCTTCTTAAAAGTAGTTAATGAGAACTTGTATTCGACTAAAGGTCTTGTAAATGAAATGAAAGGTTTAGAACTCAATAGTAATGTGATAATTATTGCAAAGAATGGAATAATAATAATATGAATCTTACTCCATTCGGTATACCAATCTAGTGTTTTAATATATTTAATGATAAAGAAATGAAATATATATACATATGCCGTTCTTTTACCAAGTGACGTGAAAAACACCTGTTTTTTCGTAACCCAAGGTAAAAAGGAACATATACCGCAAAGCATTATAAAGTAGATGATAATACGATATAATGTTCCACCTAATAGAGAGTGTCCTATTGTATCAATTGAATATTTACCTAATAGATACATTCTAAAAATAGAAGAATCTGCAACCCAAATAATAGTGATGCAAATTATAACTAGAACTAAGGATAAATATTTCGCGTACTTATGTTTTGCAAAATGAAAATGTTCTGCTTTCATGTAATAACCAATTAGAAAAAACGGAAAGAATACAAATGTCCTTGATACACTTAGGTATGCGCCTGCATTGTCAAAAAATCCAATCCCTATGCCCAGTAAAAAAGCTATCACAAGAGAATACTTTAATTTAGTGAAGATAAATAGCATTAAATTCCAACAAAACATACTTAATAAAAACCACATTCCCATAGTTGGCAAAAACAATGACAATTGGACTGACTCGTAACCATATAAAACAAAGTTATAATAGGAATATAAAACTTCGAAAATAACATAAGGTAGGATTGTTTTGCTACTAACCTTCTGTATGAACCCTTTTTTATAAAAATTCTTAGAAAAATAGCCTGCTATTAATATGAGAGCAGGCATTCTAAAAGTAGCCAAGAAGTTTATCATAAGATATAGAAATTCATTATTCCCCTTAAACATACTAATTAAGTGTCCGAAAACGACCAAAAAAACAAGAATAAACTTTGCATTATCAAAAAAAGGATCTCTGCTCTTCTTGAGTTGTTTAGACTCTATGCTGATAGCAACCACCCCGTATTAAGTAAGTAATCTAGTATTAATAGTTTGTCCGTCCTTTTAAGGTTAGTATCTACCGTCTAGCAACCCTCCTCCATCTGAGTTAATTAGAATGTAAGTTCTGCCTTTCGAACTTAGTTTTATATTAAGGTTTATTTCAATATTTTCAGATGACATATGTCATCTTTGAATTGATTTAATAATAGTAAATATTAAAAATATTCTACTATTCTCATACCAATCACTCCTATTTCCAAAAAACTATTGCTACCGCATTGGTCGAAAAGAGAACTATCTAGTACCTATGAAGTTATATACAAGATTCAATCCCTTCTACCATTATCAACCAATTAATAATTTTACTATAATTCACTAATAGCACTCCAATTACGTCCAAAGCAGTTAGTATTTAGTGATACGAAAATATACGAGAAATTTCATTCCTTTTCGTTCCGTAGAAATTCGTTTACATTTGAATAATGAAAGTTGTAAATAATAAAGCGATCGAACAAATAAATAGCTTTAATTTATTCGAGATTTTTAAGGTGCTTATATTAAGAATCACAGAGTTAAAAATATCCTTACATGTGAGCTTCAAAAAAAAAATAAGAAAGATATTAATTTACCCTTTCTATTGATAAAGGATTTTCGTTTTTCATGTTAATAAATTCAGTAAGATATTCTTCTATCATTTGATTTCGTGATACGAAACATCACGAATTAATTTGTTTCGTATCTAAGTGGAATTAATTGATGGAATTATTAATGATAAAGCACTAACACTTAAAATTTTTGTAGTCCTTGGTCATTTTTATTACGCAATACTGATCAATATTTAAATTGATGAGAGACTAAATTGTGAATTAGAAGATAGTACAGCGATTATTGCATTAATTATTGCCGCGATAATTAATGCAATAAATTAAATCAGGTGTGAAAACGTAATATCTACTGTTATATAAGGAGTTTAGGTAGTTGACTAGTGGACTTAGTCAATATATAATTTTGTTAACTCAGTTATTGAGGCAATAATAGAATTAATAATTACGGTCATAACTGACGCTCTAATTACTCCGCTGGAGGTGTGAACTTTTGACAAGAGAAGAAATCCTTGATATATTGTTAGATCGATTAGAGGAAGGAACTTGGGTACTTGCAGCTTTAAAAACTGCACCAAAGCCTCTACTTAAAGAACAACTACGAGATAAAGTAAATGAGTTATACAGCGAGAAAACAGGAGCAGATGAAACACAACAGTTGATTTCATCCAGATACATCTTAGATACATATACATCAAGGCTAGAAGGAGCAGGTCTAGTAAATGTAGAAGTTATTGGACGAGCCAGGTTATTTAGCTTGTCAGAATTAGCACATGAATTATTGGAGTACAGAAAATCAAAAAAATAATAAGAGGAGGAATTTGATATGGCAACTGCTGTAGATTTCAAACAATCTCTACTACAACGAGATGACCTATCAGTGAGTTTACGTTTTGGTTATTTAGGATTAGGGATGGGAGGTTGTTCTATTGCAGCATCCTGTGCAGATATTAGCACAAAAGTTACCAACTTAAAGTATCCATATACCGCCCTTCTCTTAAATACCAATAAAATGGATCTCGAAAAAATTGATTACCGAAATCCTAACATAAAAAAGCTTACAATTGGAGATGGAAAAGGCGCTGGTAGAAATATCAGTATTGGTGAAACTGCATATATCAATGACCAGGAATTAGTAGAAACAGAAATCAAAAAACAATTTATGACATCAGACTTCGTATGGATAGTCGCAGGATTAGGTGGTGGAACTGGTACTGGGACTGTTATTCAAGCGATTAAGTCCCTTCACTCAAATGGTTATAAGAAACGTTTTGGTCTTATCCTTACCCTACCTCGCGTTCAAGAAGGATCAACTGTACTAAGCAATGCATTAGAACGCTTGCAGACGATTTCACAAGTAATGAAAGGTATGGGCTCTATAATTGTTGTAGATAATCAAAAACTTTATGATTACTATACTAAGGAAGCTCCAAATGCAACTGTATCGGAATACTTATCCTTTAGTAACCGTTTTGTGGCTGAGACACTTCATGAGTTGAATGTTGTTACATCAAGTTTCAAGCCATATGGAGAATATCATTTTGATAGCTCAGAGTTTGAGAACTTAATTAAAACACCAGGTTTACTACATTTAGCGAAATTTTCATCTAAATCGTCTGAAATAGATTCAGAGCAACAAATCTCGTACTTAACTAAGCTAGAAGACTATGTAAATGAAGGTGTTCTATCAGATGGCTACAAGTTAAATAGTGCTGATAGATTAGCAGTTAGTATAATTGCTAATAAGACCACTGCTGATCGTATTTTCAACATTCAATTTACAAACAACATCGAGAATGCTATTGATACAATTAGTCCTTCTGCTGATGAAAAACCAATTGCGCAGTATATTGATGATCGAAAAGATGCTAACTATGTTCAATTTTATGCTATGTTTGCTGGTCTCTCCCTACCAAAGCGAGTTTCTGAGTTGGTTCAAGAAAATGAGAGATTGATACAATTACAAGAAGAACATAAAAATGATAGCGATGATGTACTATCTGCCCTTTCTACATTTAAAAGAAAGAAAAACGAAACACATGATGATCTAGACGATTTATTCTCGGACTCAAAGGCTGAAGATAAATTGTATAATGATACTGAATATAATCCCCTTGACGATCTTTAAAAACCTTGCCTTAGCAAGGTTTTTTTATTTGTGCGAAAAAAATCGCATCGATTCGTAGGCTTTATTTCACTTTGCGAAAAATATCATTTCAATTCGTTATTCATACTACGATCTACTTCTATCAACTTCTATTAACTAAGAATAATTTAACTACTCTAATTAGTGCGAAGCTATACGAAAGCATACTACGTATAACTAAGCGATAAATATTATTGAGATGATGGTAGATTAATAGTGTCGTAGTTGGTATAATCTGATAAAATATAAGGTATAAAATGAAATTTATATCGTTTCGTTTCTTTTCGTATCATTTAGTTTTAAGGTGTAGGTAAGGGAGGGTTTTCCTTGAGTGCTTTTTATAATGAAAATGACTTAATCGCAAGAATTGAAGATGAATTAAAGTATGATCCACTATATAATCAGATAAAAGAGCGATCAACATTAAAAAATGATTTGTTCGATTCTGTATTTATTGAATCATTACAAGAAGATATGCATCGATGGTATAGTATTGCGGAAGCTGGACGTATCTTAGGTGGAGATAAGGCAATTGCTGCTAGTACGCTCAAGCATTACATAGATAACTTAGATGAATATGTTTTACCTGATGAAGCACCACATTCAAAATACGTGAGGTTGAATTATCTATCTATAATAAAGCTAAGAATGATATGGCTTTTAAAAGATGAGTTAAAACTTAGTGGTTTAAAAGCAGAAGTAGGTATTATTGGTTCTCCAATAAAGAATCAAACCTTTTCTCCATCTACTGAAGACAACAGTGAACTGCGGTCATATATGCAAATGACCAATTTATTAGCGACAATTTTCATGGAGACTGATGAAAATGGACGTCCGCAATTAAAACGTGAAATATCTAGTCTCATGCAAAACAACCAAAAACTTCTTGAGTCAGCTAATTTTATGCAAGTAGTGGGTGAGCATAAGCAAACTATTGATGAATTGAAGGAAAAACTTAATGAAGAGTCTGAGAAAAGAGAAGATCTAGAAAAGCAAGTTGAAGAAAAATATATTAAACAATTAGCTATGAAAGATGAGTTAATTGATGAACTTAAAAATGAGCTTGATAAACGGCAAGAAAGCCTTTCTGATTTTAAGTCAGAAATAGATAAAACATTTGAAAAGAAGGTTGATGAAAGGGAATCAAAGTTTCTAGAAATGGTGAAGAAGGATAGAATGCGCTCTAAAGCTAAACAACTTGCTGAAGAAGAATGGGACAAACAAGGTGCATTTAAGCGAGCATTTGGTAAGCGTTCTGAATTTATTAATACGAAAATTAACCACCACCTTAGTAAACTTGATGAAGAAGACTAGTTGTTCAATTCTAGAAATGTCATTGAAGAACTGATACCCAAAAAATAAATAGATTAAAGACGACAACTAAAGAATCTAACTTTGGTTGTCTTTTTTCTGTAAACAAGTTAGGTAGGGTATATCCTTGTATTAAGCAAAGCGCGAAAGGCTACGAACTTCTACGAATCTCTAGACTAATCAAAAATATTAAATCCCATTTCCGTTATAGGAGGGGGATTTTTAAAGTTCTATACGCAGGGTAAGTATTCATCATGGTATATAGGAATTAGCTAAGATCTTCTGGATGAAACAATGCTATTAGCTTATAAGACTTATTTTGTATTGTGTTTATTAAACCATTAATGGCAGAAAACAATCGAATTTAATGAACGGGTAAGGATGTTAATATTAAGTGCTTCGATTGAAGTAGCTTCAGAGTTAAAAGTAGGGATAAGAATACGATAAATATGGCAACCTATACCAGGTTTGTCAGTCCAAGTAAGATTTGGGATTATCGATCCTTCAAAGAAAAATTGATTAGTAACAAAGGTTTGTGAAGGTTTTATGGTTGTAAGATTATTAAAATCTCCACCGTTTGTTGAACGTTGAAGGATATAATCTAAATTAAAAGTTATAAAAGCTGGATCTAAGGGGAATTGTTTGAAATTGAACAAAAAATTCTACAGATGAATCTAGTTTGATTTCTGCATCTTTGTTTTTAATTAAAACAGTTAGAGGTAGTAATGCTAAAGGTAACATAAAAATACCATCAGGTACGATATTAACAGCAGAATCTGTTTGCGATTTAAAATATTGAGGACATTTATCACCATTACACTTGCAGTTTTTTACCATTATTCCATCAGTCCTTAAAAAATAGTTATTATTAGTAAATGCAAATAAGGTGAAAGTGCAACTGATATAAGTCCAAGTGTCAAATTATTGTTAATTAAGGAAACTCAAGAGTAAATATGTTTAGTTAGAAGTGAAGGCAATACTTCTAGGAGTGCTACCA